>JBCBWJ010000169.1:0-6609 GCA_039817165.1 Pseudomonadota bacterium
CGGGGTGTGATCGCAAGGTGGTGGCCGCAATTGGTGCAAACGTAGTGGTTGTCAGACAGTTCCCGGTGGAACAGCATGGTCCCGCAGGCATCGCATTTCACCCAGAGGTTTTCAGGGACTTCCCGGCGCGAAAAGATCGAGTTGATGCGCGGACGCACGTAATTGGTGATCCAGTTCATGCGGGCAAGTATCCCTTAGGCCGTTGGTGAAACCGACATAATCCGTGCCTTTGAGATTTGCAATCACGCCCTGATCGCCAAACGGCAGCAAAGCCAGGCGCACAGAGTGACCATCAGTTCCAGTGGCAAGATCGTGCCGGGCAGCCCTGGGTCGTCAAGGGCCAGTGGAAAGGTGTAAAGCGCAACACCGTCCAAGTTCCCCTGTGGCGCGGCCAAGAGGATGGCAAAGACATTGTTGACAAAATGCAGCGCAAGTGCCGGGCCAAGCGTGCCGCTGCGCGCTGTGAGATCAGCGGCTGCAGCCCCGAACACCGCGGACCAGACCACAAGCATCCAAGCGTTTTCCCCCGCCATGTCCGGGCTGTAGTGCAGCAGCCCGAAAAGGAGTGACGGGATGCCGATCCAAAAGATCGGATGGTTGAAGCGCGCGGCCAACTGACTTTGCAGATACCCGCGGAATACCAGTTCCTCTGCGCTGATCTGGATCATCACAAGAGGCAGGGCGAGGGGCAGCAGCACCAGCCATTGGCCCAACCTCAGATGTGTCTCGAGCTGAAACCCTTCCGGCATCGGCAGGACCCAAAAGAACACATATAGCGGCACCAGATAGCGCGAACACTGCCAGAATTCCCAAAGCGCGCGGTCGCGGCGTCCAATCAAGCTGCGCAGCTGGCGGCGGTGGATCGTGCGCAGCACCATGCTGAGTGCCACGATCATGAAAACGAACTGGAATAGCAACAAGTAGACGTAACTTGCGCTCTCTGGGTCATAGAGCTTTTGCAAGGCATCTGGCCCCAAAAGGACCGGCAGGTAGTTCGCAAAGAGGAACAAAAGCGACAGATAGATCGCCACCACCATCACCGCGCCCAGCAAAAGTCGCGCCGGATTGGCCGACAGGCGCGCCGGGCGGATCAGGCTGTCATGGGCGTGATAGGGCGATTTAATGGACATCTGTCGCCACATAGCTTTGGATTGACCAAAAGCGCAATGCGCGAGACACTCGGAGTGTTGATGTTGACGTGGGGCGAGCTTTGGACACGTATTTTGATCTGGGCGGATTTGAATATCCTGTCACCACGACATCTGCAGAGGCGCAGACCTGGTTCAATCGCGGGCTTTTGTGGATTTACGGCTTCAACCATGATGAGGCGGTCAATTGTTTTGACCGTGCGCTAGCAGCGGATCCTGACTGCGCCATGGCTCATTGGGGGCGGGCCTACGCTGCGGGCCCCAACTACAACATGTCATGGGAGCATTTTGACGAGGCCCATCGTGCCAAGGCCCTGTCAATCGGGTATGAGGCGGCGCAGGCGGGCGCGGCGCGGGCTGGCACTGTGTCAGGCTGGGAGGCCGCAGTGTTGCGCGCTTTGCCCAAACGGTTCCCGCAGGCAGAGATCACAGACCTTGAGACAATGGAGGGCTGGAACCGTGCCTTCGCCGACGCGATGCGCGCGACCTTTGCGGCGCACCCCGAAAACCTGACCGTCCGCACAATCTTTGTTGAGGCGTTGATGAACCTCACCCCTTGGCAGATGTGGGACTTGCCAAGTGGTGCCCCGGCGGAAGGCTCGTCCACAGTCGAGGCGCAAACCGTTCTTGAAACAGCGATGGAGGATCAGCCAGAAGCTTGGACCCATCCCGGCCTTTTGCATCTGTATGTCCACCTGATGGAGATGTCGCCCGTGCCGGAGAAGGCGCTGAAAGCCGGTGATGCGCTGCGCCGGATGATGCCGGATGCGGGACATATCATTCATATGCCCACCCATATTGATGTGCTCTGCGGACACTACCAGAACGTGGTCGATTGGAATGAAGCCGCGGTCGAGGCGGATCTCAAGTACTTTCGCCGGCATGGGGCCATGAACCTCTATACTGGGTACAGGCTCCACAATTACCACTTCATCATTTACGGCGCGATGTTTCTGGGCCAGTTGGAGCCAGCTTTGCGCGCAGTGCGCGGTGCGTGGGACACTTGCCCCGAAGAGATGTTGCGCATCGAAAGCCGGCCGATGGCGGATTATTACGAGTCCTATCTCAGTTTCGAGCCGCATGTGCTGATCCGTTTTGGCCGTTGGCAGGAGGCTATTGCCTTCCCCTTGCCAGACGATCAGCGGCTCTATTCCACGCTGACGGCCCATGTGCATTACGCCCGTGCCATGGGGCATGCGGCATTGGGCCAGGTGGAGAAGGCCTTGTCCGAGGAAGGGGCCTATCTTGCGGCCATGGCCCGCGTGCCCGAGACGCGGCTTGTGCACAACAACAAGGTGGTTGATTTGCTGGCCATCGGAGCAGAGATGCTCAGGGGGGAAATCCTGTATCGGCAAGGTGATTTTGAGGCAGCATTTTCCGCGCTGCGCCGGTCCGTCGCGCTGGATGACGGTCTTCTTTACGACGAACCTTGGGGCTGGATGCAACCGGCCCGCCACGCGCTTGGCGCGCTTTTGTTTGAACAGGGACGACTGGAAGAGGCCGAGACTGTGTTTCGGGAAGATCTCGGGTTGGGCGGATCCCTGTCGCGGGCCAGCGTTCACCCCGACAACATCTGGTCTTTGAAAGGGCTGTATGATTGCCTGAAGGCGCGCGGTGAGACTGCAGAGATCGTGCATGTGCGCCAACGTCTAGATTTGGCTCAAGCCCGTGCAGACCGGGCGGTTGCGGCTCCCTGTTTTTGCGCTCAGGCTGCTATGGAAGATTGGGTGCCCTGAAACTCTCTAGCTATGAGTATTTCTGGCAAGATGAAGCCGGAGCCGGGTGCTTCATCTTGCCAGAAATACTCCCGCCGGAGGCTCCAATTCCCACAGACTGCAAGGTTTCCCAGATAGATAACTGTCTTGTCCCGCACGTGCCTGTGCCCTAGACCGTAAGGCCAGAGCCACGTGGGAACCCTTCAATGACAAAATTCGACAAGAAAATCCTGCCCAGCCGATACGTAACAGAAGGTCCCTCGCGGGCCCCGCATCGGTCTTACATGTACGCCATGGGGTTGAGTGAAGACGAAATTCATCAGCCTCTTATTGGTGTCGCAACCTGTTGGAACGAAGCCGCACCTTGTAACATTGCCCTCAACAGGCAGGCACAATCAGTCAAGATGGGCGTCAAAGAGGCGGGCGGCACCCCGCGGGAATTTACCACCATCACGGTCACAGACGGGATCGCCATGGGGCACGAGGGCATGCGGTCTTCGCTGGCCAGTCGAGAGGCAATTGCTGACACCGTGGAGCTGACAATGCGCGGTCATTGCTACGACGCGCTTGTGGGCCTTGCAGGCTGTGACAAGTCTTTGCCAGGCATGATGATGGCGATGGTGCGTTTGAATGTGCCGTCGGTTTTCATCTATGGCGGGTCGATCCTACCGGGTCGGTACAAAGGCAAGGACGTGACTGTCCAGGATGTTTTTGAGGCCGTGGGTCGCCATCAGGCGGGGGCCAATTCGGACGAAGAACTGACCGCGCTTGAGAAAGTCGCCTGCCCATCGGCGGGTGCCTGCGGGGGCCAGTTCACGGCCAATACGATGGCCTGCGTTTCTGAGGCAATTGGCTTGGCGCTGCCGAACTCGTCTGGCGCGCCGGCCCCCTATGAAAGCCGGGACGCCTATGGCACGGCGTCAGGCGAGGCGGTGATGAGCCTTTTGGAAAAGAACATCCGGGCCCGTGATGTTGTGACGCTAAAGTCGCTGGAAAATGCAGCGCGTGTTGTCGCCTGCACGGGCGGGTCAACCAATGCCGGGCTGCACCTGCCTGCAATCGCCCACGAGGCGGGGTTGGAGTTTTTCCTCGATGACGTTTGCGAGATTTTCAAGGACACGCCCTATTTCGTCGATCTCAAACCCGGTGGGCAATATGTGGCCAAAGACCTCTATGAGGTTGGCGGTGTGCCCGTTGTCATGCGCGAGTTGCGCAAGGCGGGGCTCATCCACGAAGAGTGCATGACCGCCACCGGTCGCACCATTGGCGAAGAGATCGACCTCGTTGAACGCGAGGCGGATGGCAAGGTTATTTACCCCATCGAAACACCGCTGACCCAGACCGGGGGCGTGGTGGGCCTGAAGGGCAATCTCGCACCGCAAGGGGCCATCGTGAAAGTCGCGGGCATGACACCTGAAGAACAAGTGTTCACGGGTCCTGCGCGTGTTTTCGAATGTGAAGAGGATGCATTCGAGGCGGTCAAGCAGCGTGCCTACAAAGAAGGTGAAGTGCTGGTGATCCGCAATGAAGGCCCATCCGGCGGGCCCGGCATGCGTGAGATGCTGGCGACCACAGCCGCGCTTTCTGGTCAGGGAATGGGCAAGAAGGTCGCGCTAATCACCGACGGGCGTTTCTCAGGTGCGACGCGCGGGTTCTGTATCGGCCATGTCGGACCCGAGGCTGCGCATGGTGGCCCAATCGCGATGCTTCAGGATGGAGATGTGATCACTATCAATGCCATCACAGGTGAGTTGAGCGTCGCGCTGTCAGACGAAGACCTGCAAACGCGCAAAGACAACTGGGCTGGTCCGCGAGAGACGATCTATGCGTCAGGCGCGCTGTGGAAATTCGCGCAGCTTGTGCAGGAAACCTATAAAGGCGCCGTCACCCATCCCGGTGGTCAGGCAGAGCGGCATGTCTACATGGACATCTAGTATGCTGCTGCGTTGGTGTTTTGGTATTTTGGCCGTTGTGGGCCTGTCAGGTTGTATTGGGTCCGGGTTTGCGGACAGAAGCGATGTTCAACGTGACGTGATCCGCAGTGCCACGCTTTACGATGGTGACGTCGTGGTGCGAGCGCCGCAAGGCTATTGCATTGATCGTCGGTCCATGCGGGATCGTGCGGCGCAGGGGTTTGTCGTTCTGGCCAGTTGCGAGTCTCTGAGCGGCGTGCGTGGTCAAAAGGTCGAACCTGTGATCATGACCCTCACTGTGCTGCCGGGCCGTGCGGGGGTCAGGCGCCCATCTGCAACGGATATCGCGGCCTCGATGCCTGACATGCGGGTGATTGAACGGGTCGAGAGTGATGATCTGAGCCTCGTTCACTTCGCGTCTGGTGGAAATCAGGCGCTGTTGGGCAAAGACCCCAAGCACTGGCGTGGCGCCATGGCTGTCAACGGGCACCTGATTGGTCTTGCGCTTTATGGGCGTCAAGGCAGCAAAATGGCGGGCCAAGACGGGCAGGGCCTTTTGAGAGCCCTGGCGCAAAACACGAAGTCAGCAAGCCCGGTGCGCCCATTGGTTGTGGATGCCGCACCAGAGCAAACGAGCGTATCACCGCCGGCATCGCTGAGGGGCCTTTTGGGTGGATTGTTTCCAGATTCAAGTTAATGGTATGGCAACGCGACCCGGTGAAAATGTACTGGGGCTCGAGGAATTTGGGACAATCACGGTGGCAACAAGAGGCAGCGTTCTGGATTGGGTGGTCAAGCGCCGCGCCTGGAAACGGTGGCGGCACCTTTCGCGCAATGTGAACAGCCTGGACCTCAACACGCTGCAGCAAGAGCGTTCTGTCGCAAGAAAACTTCGCTATCATCTCAACGAGATCATCACGGCAGCGGACAACCGTCTTGCTCTCCCTGTGATCGGGTCCAACGCATTCGAAAAGCCCCATGGCACAGATTGGTCATGGCGTCCGAACCTCTGGCGCCGCCCGCTGGATGTGCCTGGCATGTCATCCGCGCTGAGCAACACCGCGTTGGGTGAAGAAGTGGTATTGTTTCACGATTGTGAACGATCTGAACTGACATTGCGCCAGATCCGCAATCTACGAGAGGCGGATCTTGCCCCGTTCGGCTTGCGAATGGATGTATTCAATTTCGATGGATCTTTCCTGTCTCTGGTTCTCGATCTGCCACAGGACGCGGTACAGGACATAAACCGAAGTCATTTGTTGCGGCTCGACACAATTGTGGAGTTGGAAAAACCACTGGAGATTTTTATCCGCCTTAACGTCAAGCACGGCCCCAACACGGAACAACTGGTGCGGGAACTGCCACTGCATGAAGAACAATTGATGGTCGAATTTGATCTAGCCTATTCCAAGATCAACGAAAAACGGGTGGAGCGAGCCTGGATCGATTTGATCTTCGAAAACCCGCAGATGAGCCAAGTCACGATCCGCGATCTCACGATGAGCAGGCGGCCCCGGACCGAATTCTGAAGGATACTGATATGAGCGATTTAACCTTGACGAAGACGCGCCTTTTTGAAGGGGTGTGGGAAGGCGCGCTTTACAGACAGGGTGGGACCGGTCAGGCGCCAAAGATTGAGGTGACATGGCAACTGGAGAAACTTGAGGATGTAAGCGTGATCGATATGGCAGAGGGCAATGGTTGGACTTTGCGTGTGCCGGTGCCGCCTCATGCCATTGCCGATGGTGTTCAGACGTTTATGATAAATGATGCAGATACAGCAACGACACTTGGTCAGTTCTGTATCGTCGCGGGCGAAGAGCTCGGTTACGA
>JBCBWJ010000016.1:0-14974 GCA_039817165.1 Pseudomonadota bacterium
CTTGGAAGAGGCAGAGATGCCAAAATCTGATCTTCGGGTGGTACTTTTTGTGGTATTACAACTTTGATTGATAATAATGTTTATTAAAATCAGTATGTTGATGAGTAAGTGCGGATGATCCTCGGTCCGCCACTTCACCCCTGTTTCATTTTCCCATGTCCGTTTTGGCTGGAATTCCCGCGTGTATTCCGTCGGTTTCGAGGTGCTATCTTGCCCTGAGACGGACCGTGCTACCGTTTCATCCGCAGCAATCTCCCTTTGTCTCAGTTGCCTGGATTCGCCGGTCCGTTTTCCTTGATAACAGCCATTTAACAGGGAAATTCCAGTGTTTTGGTTGATTTCGAGGTTCTGCGGGTGGTTTTACGGAAGTAATAACAGTCGCTTACATGGCAATTCCCTAAAGCACTTAACAAGGAATTTATTCCAACGATCAGGTAATTCAAAGCGACCTATCAAAAAATGCAATTCACCGAACAGGGAAACGACTCCAAACAGACGATTCTGATGGGCCCAATTGAGCGGGATGTTTCCCCGCACCAGTGTCTCGAGATTGAGATGTGCAGGTTGCGTGCCGTCCAGAATCGCAGTCTGCAATCCTGGAGACAAGGAGATCAATGAGGTGACGCGTCTGATGTAGCGCTCGGAATGTCCGACGCGCTGGGCGAGGTGCTTGAGCAGCTCGCCGGACTTCAGAGCCTCTGCCCAATCGTGCGCATTGCGCAAGCCGCGGATCAGGGTTTGATCTGGGTCGGGGCAGCGATCGCCCGCGACAATACGTGTTTCCACACCTCGGCGTTTGCACGTGAACGGTGTCGAGATTTTACAAAGCGCAGCATTCAGCGATGAGGCCTGCAGGTTTAATGCGCCGGCGACCGTGTCGGGGTCGAGATCAATGGATAGCTTGTTTGGGTCGAGTGCGATCGACCGGATCAGAGGGGCCGTGCGTTTGCAGCCGTCGCCCTCCAGAGCATCGGCCAGCCCAAAAACGGCCGTAGCCGTGGCGTCCAATTTGGTCACGTCACAATTGTCCAGAACGGTATGTCGTTTTGCATGCTCGCGCAGATGGTCCGCGATCGCTTTGACAACAGCTGTCTCAAAACCTTTGGCCGGCAGGCGCCATCCCGTTGGATCGGTCCCGCCTGAAATCAGCCGATTGGAGACATGATATCTCTGCCGCTTTCCATGGCGGGTCGTATGTGTGGGCGTCAGAACATCGCCGGTCTAATCGCGCACTTTCCCTTTGAGTGGCGCATCTGAATTTGATGACTGGCCTGCAGGTGCACCGCGGCGTCGTGCGCTGGCAGATTTGAGGTGCCGTTGCACACTGTCCCAAAGAGGCTGATCGAAGATCGCCGGATGCTGGCCATCAAAGGTTTGATCCTTGTGCCGGATCAGACCGAGATAAACAGGGTTGGTCAGCAGGTGATAGATCTGACCGCGACAGAACGCGGTGCCGCCCTGGGTTCGGCCGGTTGCAAAGACATGGTGCTTTGAGCGCAGCCCTTGCTCTTTGGCGGCCCGTACAACCGCTTTAAGACAGCGGTTTGTCTCATAGAGCTGGAAGATCTGCCGCACCACTTCGGCTCCCTTCGTGTTTGGAACCAACTCGCGCCGGGTTTTGTCGGGATGCGGATCATATCTCAGCGGTGGAATGCCGCCCATCCACAATCCCTTCTTCTTCGAGGCCGCGATCTTGTCGCGAATGCGTTCAGCGGTAACTTCGCGTTCGAACTGGGCGAAGGACAGCAGCACGTTCAGGGTCAATCGACCCATGGAAGAGGATGTATTGAAGGATTGAGTGACCGACACGAAGGAGCAATCGGCCGCCTCCATTCGCTCGACCAGCTTCGCAAAGTCTGCCAGCGATCGGGTCAGGCGGTCGATCTTGTAAACCACGACCATGTCGACCCGGCCTGCGTCGATGTCGTTCAGAAGCTCCTGTAGCCCGGGTCGCTCCAACGTCCCTCCCGAGATGCCCCCATCATCGTAGCGGCGCGGCAACTGCTTCCAGCCTTCGTGCTTTTGACTCGCGATGTATGCAGCGCAGGCTTCGAACTGGGCGTCGAGGGAGTTGAACTCTTGGTCCAACCCCTCGTCGGTGGATTTGCGGGTGTAGATAGCGCAGCGGATTTTCATGTGTTCAAGCCGAAGAAACGCGGGCCCGACCAATGCGCGCCTGTGATCTCGCGGGCGATGGCGGACAAAGAGCGCCAAGTTTGACCGCGCCACCGAAACCCGCCTTCGGTGACATCCACAATATGTGTGACCCCGTTCCATTCCCGGATCAGCCGTCCGCCCGGCTTGAGCTTTGTCGATTGCACCTTCTTAGGTTTGGCCGAAGACAGGTACGCGCGTGTGGACCTGTTCAGCCCACCCTGCGCCTTGGCCTGAACCTCAAACGCCAGAAACCGCCGCAACATGTTTTGGCTGAGCCCTTTGGGTGCAGGCCGTCCAAAGATGTTCTGCCACGCCTCAAGTAGCGATGCGCGGTCCATGTCTGCGATCTCAGCCACGGGGGTCATTTTGAACCCCGTCTTGCGGCATCAACCGGTACTTGGCTTTCGGGCCGCGGCTGTCTCTTTCAACGACGGCGCCCGCCTTGCGTAGCCCGCTGAGAAAAGCGCGCACTGAATGCGGCTGCCAGCCTGTTTTGGCGCAAAGGCTTTCCAGCGACGCGCCATTTGGTCTCGCCAACAGGCGCTGAACGGTTTGAGATTTGGTAGTTTTGGACATGGTGTTCCCGCAGTTGTGCATCCGCGTCTTGCCGATGCCGGTACTGAGGAACGCCCGAATACGGTCGGGCTTGAATGCAGTAGCGCTCGTTCCTGAGCACTATCCAGCATTGAAATCTACCACCCCCTCAATTCCGTGTTTTTAATGATTTTATTGACTCCTTAGTGTTGTATTCCCATGCAATGAACGTCCTCCAAACGAGGGCGCGCGGCCTCCTTGGCAGCACACGCAGACCTTAGGTCATGCATAGAGCATTCAAGAGGCAGCTTCACCGGATCACTGTGGTCCGGGGAGTTGCTTTTTTTTGCTCTCTCCGATCCTCTTCGATCCGTCTTTTGGATTTAGTGCGCTACGCGTGCTTTTGACGTGGAGACTGAAATGTCGAAGAAATCGAAATCCGTTTGGATGGCCAATCAGGTTGTTCAGACACCTATCAATCACCTTAAGCCATATGCGAACAACAATCGGACGCACACCGCGATGTCGGTTGTTCGGTTGAAAGACTCAATACAGCAGTTCGGTTTTGTTGTGCCGATCTTAGCGACTGGAAGTGGTGAGGTCGTCGCAGGGCATGGTCGCTTAGAAGCCGCGAAGCAGCTCGGCTTGGATCATGTTCCAGTCGTTACGGCGGACCACCTGAGCGACGCGGAGATCCGTGCGCTTCGGATCGCAGACAACAAACTGGCGGAGCTGTCGGACTGGAACGAAGACGCGTTGCAGATCGAGCTGGAAGAGTTGATGGATCTAAGCCTTGCAGGCGAGTTGGACTTCGAGCTCGATATCACCGGCTTTGAATTGCCGGAGATCGACATCGTCATCGGCGGCTCTGGAACGCTTAAGGAGACTGGAACGGTATCGTGGCCGGACACGTCATCTCCACCGGTCACACGGTTGGGAGACCTATGGCACCTCGGAGAACACTTGATCTTTTGTGGCAACAGCCTTGAGGCGGCATCTTTTGATGCGGTTCTGGGCAAAGACATGCCGCGCATGGTCTTCGCGGACCCACCTTACAACGTGGCGGTCAATGGTCATGTGCGCAGCGGCGAAGCCGGTCACCGCGAGTTCGCCATGGCTTCCGGGGAAATGACTGAACGTGAGTTCCGCAGCTTCCTGTCTGAGTCCATTGGGCACGTGTTCGACTGCTTGATGGACGGCCGGATCGCAATGATCTGCATGGACTGGCGTCATATCGAGGAGCTGATTGTGGCGGGCAAGGGTGCGGGCCTCGATCTCATCAACCTCTGCGTCTGGAACAAGACCAATGGCGGCATGGGCAGTCTCTACCGCTCAAAGCACGAGTTGGTCGCCATCTTCAAAAAACCCGGTGCGGCGCACATCAACAATGTTGAGCTCGGCAAACACGGACGCAACCGGACCAATGTCTGGGATTACGCCGGGGTCAATACGTTCGGCACGGCCCGCGAGGCGGACCTGGCGGATCATCCCACGGTCAAACCAACCGCTCTAGTCGCTGATGCGATCATGGACGCGAGCCATCGAGGGGACATGGTGCTTGATTGTTTTGGCGGTTCAAGGGGCCACCCTTCTCGCTGCTGAGCAAACTGGTCGCAAGGCCCGCCTGATCGAACTCGACCCCGCCTATGTCGATGTCGCGATACGCCGGTGGCAGGAGCTGACAGGCCAAGAGGCGGTGCATTCAGAGACAGGCGAGATATGGAGCCAACGCCACTCCGAGTTGAAGGAGGCGGATCATGTCTGAGCAAGATCAAGACTACGACGTTGGCTACGGCAAGCCGCCCAAATCTGGGCAGTTCAAAAAGGGACAGTCTGGCAATCCAAAAGGGCGGCCGAAAGGAGCAAAGGGTCTCAAGGCAAGTCTGAAGCGCGAGCTCGAAAGCTCAATCACCGTTCGTGAACGCGGGCGGGAGGTCAAGCTATCCAAGGCAGAGGTTCTGGCCAAGGGTCTGATGGGTGACGCCCTGAAAGGTGACGCAAAGGCGCGGACGGAAGTCCTCCGGCTTGACGATGAGTTCTTTGGCGAGAACCCTGCGTCGGGGCCTCAGCTTGTTCGGATGGCTGAACCGGAAGAGATAGACCTCGCAATCGTGCGGGACTTTTTGTTGGACCAAAAAGATGGAGGCGATGATGATGGCGCCTGACCCTCAAATGATCCGCCAAGCTGCCATCCAGATCAGCCGGGAGAACTTCTTCCCTTTCGTGTGGCGGGTCTTTGATACCCTTCATCCTCACCGGATGAACGGTTCGAGCCGGCATGGCATGTCCGCGCGATGTGCCATGAGCTGGACAAAGTGAAACGGGGCGCAAACAAGCGCTTCGTCATCACTATCTCGCCAAGGTGGCTAAAGTCCGTCGCGGTTGCCGTGGCCTATGTGGCCTATCTCCTCGGGCATAATCCATGCACCAAGATTATCGTCGCAAGCTATTGTCTCGACCTGGCTCGTAAGCACTCGGAGGATTGCCGGCGTGTAATGAACACAGACTGGTATCGGGAAACGTTCCCGGGTACTTCTTTGGCAGCCAAAGGAAACTCGGCGACAGAGATTAAGATTACGGCAGGAGGCGGTAGAAAAGCCGTCTCAATCGGCAGTGCCGTCACAGGGCATGGGGCAGACGTCATTATCATTGATGATCTGCTGATGGCCGGGGACGCGCATTCGGAAACTGAACTTCTCCGCGCCCAAGACTTCATCGATTCCACGCTCCTCTCACGGTTTGATAACCCGTCCGACGGTCGTTTGGTCCTTGTGGCGCAACGACTTCATGAAATGGACCCCCCTGGGTATCTGCTGAACAAGGGTACTTACCGGCACCTGAACTTACCGGCGATTGCGGAAGAAGTGCAGGTCATACCTATCGGGCAAGGTAATGTGTTCCATCACCGCACCGGTGACCTGCTCTTCCCGGCACGTCTCGACCAAAAGACGCTCGACCAAACACGTCAGGAAATGGGCTCGGCCGTCTTTAACTGCCAATACCAGCAGAATCCCATTCCGCCTGATGGTTCTCCGCTCAGATGGGAGTGGTTCGGTACATATGACGAGTGTGCGCCCCGCAATTGGTACCAACTTGTGGTGCAAAGTTAAGACACCGGGACATCTGCCGATCCAAGGTCCGACTTCTCCGCCTGCACAACCTGGGGCTTCCGGGACAGATACTGGTTCCTCTTGGACGTCTGGCGCGGTCAACTCGACTACCCTGATCTCAAAGCAAAAACACTCCAACTGGTGCGCGATTGGGACCCCGACAGCGTTCTGATCGAAGATGCTGCAACTGGGCGGCCGCTGTTTAGCGAACTCTTCCGCGACGACAAACGCTATCAGCGCATCACGCCCAAAGATGACAAGGAAATCCGCTTCGCGTCAGCCTGCGCACCCGTCGAAGAAGGCACTGTCCTCCTTCCAACCGAAGCCCCTTGGCTACCTGAGTTCAAACGCGAGCTTCAATCCTTCCCACGAGGCCGCAACGACGACCAGGCCGATAGCTTCAGCCAATTCCTGAACTGGTCAAAGGGAACAGGCTTCTATCGAGCACTACCGCGAGACCATCCTATAAATAGCGAACGACTAAACGTTCGGGCCCGCCAGCGGCCAAAGCGCCGGTGAAACCAAGATAACAGATGACCCTCTTTGCAATTGCAGCGAAAAACACCAAGCGTCAGATTTCGTTGAAAAAGTTTGTTTTTGGGTCTGATCGACAAAATTTTTCGCTGTACAGAGCGTCCAGCTCCTAGCGGCGAAGGGGTCGGCTAAATTGGCTTTCCGTTGCCCTTGCGCCAGCTGACCGCGCCTCAAGAACGGTGTCATCTGATTTCTTGTTATTATGGGCGTTTGCCGAAAAGTTGCGATGTTTGAATTTCGGAGTTTTTCAACACAATCGGCGGAAGGCAGACCTCCGCCGCGAGAGCGAAGGTAGCTCTGGCTATTTCCAGAAGCGGACTTCCGGCCAGGCATCCGAGCTGGGATACACGTAAAAGACACGATAAGTGAGAAGCAGAGTTTCGCGGCATTGCTGCGCGGCTGTGCGCGCCAGTCGCTTGCAAAGAATTGAGAATTGATGTCTTTTTACTCTTAAGGGTGGGATTTGAAACTAATTGTTCGTTGTCAGGTCGAGCATCAGGTGCAGCAGACGCAATTCAATCTTTCTGTCCCGGTTTTCCGCAGGTTTCCAGCTCGGTGGAAGGCCTGACGCATGTCACTGGTTTTGAAGACGGTTCGGGCTTTTCCGCGAGGTCGGACTACCGAAGAATTGCTTGTTCTCGTCGGTGCGGCTTTCTCGCATGACAGGCGGCTTGCGGCTCTCAGCGAACTGGAAAGGCTCTTTCGCGATGGTTTGATAGTGAAGGGCAAGGACGGTCGCTGGCGTATAAAGACCGATGGTTTCAAACCCAGACCTGAAGGCGAGTCGGCTTCGAGAGGTGGAGGGCCTGAGGGCTTCGTTGATGTCATTCACGCTACCAATGCATTCTTCTCCTCAGAACCGACGGCGGCCGAACTACCCGATCAAGAAGACGAAAGTTCAGATGGTCCCGATCCGCAAGCGCTGCTGAGATATTGGCGCTCGGCCTTGCGGGCCGATCCACGAGGAGCCACGACCCAGGTTCTCGACAAACATGGAATCGAGTGGGCCTTGATCTCTGGGCGTGGCCCTATCAGTCCCGAAGAAGGGCAAACGCTGGCTGTTTCAATCGAACTCGACGCGATTGATCCTGCCTTTCGAGAGGCTCTGGTGCGAAGGGAAGGCCACGAGAACGCGCTCGCAGTGGGTTGGCCGATGGCGGTCGGACGACGTGGCGGAGTTCCTGTCTTTCAGCCCGTTGGCATGTTCGCAGCAGCTTGGGATCGTAAGGATGACCGTCTAATCCTGACGATTGATGCCGATGACGTTTTGGTAAACCCTGATTGGGTCAAAAGTGCCGCTCGTGCTAGCGGCTGGAAGCGCGACGAGCTCGCTGACCTTTTTTTCGTGGACGATGGGCTGGGGCTGCGGGCTCAGGATTTTGTGGAGAAAGTAAGGATTGCCGTTGCCACTCAGATACGTGGTCGCGTTGTCGGCGAGGACCTCGCCACACAGCTCGATGCCTCGGCTCAAGGGATTTTTGACAGCGCCGCGATCTTCCTTCCGACTGACTCTTCTTTCACCGCGGGGGCTGCTCGTGACCTGGATGCCATTGCGACATGGCCGAAGGACCGCCTTGAGAGAACTGCGCTTGGCGCGGTATTCGGGTTGAACCTTCAAGACGGCACGGACAAGGCTGCTGCAATCGACGCAGTTCCTCTGAACAAGGAACAGTTGCGCGCGGTTCGATCCGCATGCCAAGCGCCTTTGACCGTCGTGACCGGTCCGCCCGGGACTGGCAAAAGCCAAGCGATCGTATCTATGGCCGCGTCAGTGCTCGCAGATGGTGGCAGTGTTCTCGTCGCCTCCAAGAATCATCAGGCGCTTGATGCTGTGGAGGACCGTCTTGGCTCTCTTGCCCCGGACGTCCCATTCGCCATCCGGACACTGAACCCGAATGACGAGGCGGATACGGGCTTCAAGGACGCCCTCAAACAGCTCATCGACAGCGAAAATGTGACGCTCAACGCATCTGTCGACGACTTCGCATTGGGCGAGCTCAAAAGCGACGCGATCGCGAGAAGTGAAGTGGTTAGCGTGATCGACAAGATCACGGAATTGGAATGCGAAATTTCCGATATTCTGGACCGGATTCAAGCCCGAGAGGGGCGCGTGCGCCCCGACAGCCAAGACGCTGAAGACGTGGAGCCAAGACAAAGTCTCTTACTCCGCTTTGTCTCTTGGTTTGGATCGCTTTTCGCCAAGCGTCCCCCCAAAGTAGCGCAAGTGACAAATAATTCGTCGTCCCGCCACGGAATGAACCTCAAAGAGCTTCATGGCGCGCTGGCAGAAAAAAGATCTGAACGCGATGCGCTCGAGGCACCTGACGATCCGATCGCCTTAGGCGAGAAGATCCGGGAAGCGACAGAGAAACTTCTGCCTCGCATTCTGTCTGCCCGGACACATCTCCCAGAGGATGAGAGGCGCGAGATCGCAGAACTCTACGATGACTGGACATTCGACGGGGGACGGGGACATCCCCCTACAGACCTTTCGCGCGTCCTCATTTCGCATCGGCCTTTGTGGCTTGCGTCGATCTTGGGCACGCCTCGACGCATACCTCTTGATGACGGGCTATTTGACCTCGTGATCTTCGACGAGGCGAGCCAATGCGACATCGCGACGGCCGTTCCGTTGCTGGCGCGCGCGAAGCGGGCCGTCGTTGTTGGGGACGATCGACAACTGTCATTCATCCCTCAACTGGGTCAGGCGCAGGATCGCAATCTCATGCAGGCTCAAGGCCTACCGGTCGCCAAAATGGGCCGTTTCGCCCAAAGTCGCCGTTCACTATTCGATTTCGCATCGCGTGTGTCGGTTGCCGACAACAGGATTACTCTGAAGCAGCAGTATCGTTCAGCTGGCCCCATCGTCGATTACATCAGCGAGAACTTCTACGGAAACCAGTTGCAGACGTCGTATGACCCGAGGCGACTGAACGTGCCAGATGGGGTGCGCCCTGGCCTCGCATGGGAACATGTTCCTGCTCCCGCGGTCCCGCAAATGGGCAATGTCAATCCGTCTGAAGTAAGCGCGATTGTTCGGCACCTGAAAAAGCTGATCGTCGAAGACAAATACACTGGTAGCATCGGTGTCATAACGCCGTTTCGCGCTCAAGTTGCCGCTGTTGAGAACGCGGTCGATGCCGTCTTGGATGAACCGAAGCGCATTGCCTGCGAGCTCAAGATTGGCACGGTCGACGGTTTTCAGGGACAGGAGCGGGATCTCATCATGTTTTCGCCGTGCGTCGGTCCACGCAGCCCGCAGTCTGGCTTGACCTTCTTTCAGCGAGATACTCGTCGCTTGAACGTTGCCATTTCGCGGGCTCGGGCGGTGGCGATGATCTTCGGCGATCTCGATTTTGCACGTTCAGGGCAATCGAAGGCGCTGGCTAAGCTCGCTTCGAAGGCAACGGAAGCGCGGACAAAACGGGGCGAAGGTGTCTTCGACAGCGATTGGGAGCGCAAAGTCTATCATGCTTTGAAGGCCCGAGGTCTGGATCCGCAGCCGCAGCACGAAATAGCTGGGCGGCGGCTCGACTTCGCCCTGTTTGGAGCGAATGGCGTGAAGCTTGACCTCGAGGTCGACGGACGCAGATGGCACGAAAGCCCGGACGGACGTCGAAAGACGTCGGATCTCTGGCGCGACCATCAACTGAAGTCCATGGGTTGGCGGGTGCGCCGGTTCTGGGTGGACGAACTTTCAAGTGATATGGAGGGGTGCCTTGACCGAGTCGAACAAGACCTATCGTAAGTCGGGCAGGAACACCGCAGTTGCGTTGGGGCTGGGTGGCGCAGCCATCCTTGCCTCTGGCTTTCTCGTCCTGCAAGTCAACTCGCTCGACCGCAGATACGGTCGTATCGAGGAAAATCTCGACTACTACACCGGGGAACTCCAATCCGCACAGCAGCAACTGGCTTTTGCTCGTGAACAGTTTCGAGAACTTTCTGACCAGAAGCAAAGCCTGTCTCAGGAAGTCGCGAGCGCCGAGAGCAGCCGTCAAAGCGCGGCTCAGAGGGAGGTGGATGCGCAGGCTCGTCTCGAAGCAAGCCAAGCCGAATTGACTGCCGTGCAAGACCGTTTGGCCGAAGCACAAAAAACGATTGCGGATGCACAAAGAATTGAGCGCGAAACTGCTCAGGCCTTACAGCGAAGAAATGGCCTCGAGACGGAGGTGATCGACCTGGAGCGCGAAGTGAAGGCCCTTAAAGAGAGCCAGCAAGAGTTGTCTGCTGGTGTCGATCAAACGCAATCGGCTGTTGATCGCCTCGAAGAGAGAAGAGCTGAACTTCAGCGTGAAGTGGATAGACTCGCTCCCGCTGTTGAAGACCTTCGTGCGCAGGAGCGTCGTGTCGAACAACTGCGAAATGACGAGGATCGTCTCGAACAGAGCCGCGACGATTTGAATGCAAATATAGCAAGTGCACGAACTGAATTGGCGACGAGGGAAGAGGAGGCCGTTGCAGCCGAGGAGAGGCTACGTGCACGTCAAGAACAGGTCGCATCCGCAGAAGCTCAAATTGAAACACTGAATTCAGAGCTCGATGCCCTCGAGGCGAGAAAAGCCGACATGGAGTCAAGTGTTTCGGGTGCAGAGACGCGTCTTTCTTTATTGCAGAATGAATTGGAGATCGCTCAGAACGCGGTAACGCGAGCTGAAGCGCAGCGCGCTGAAACCACAGAAGCACTCAACATCGCTCAGGAACAGTTTTCGACGCGAAGCGCTCAGCTCTCTACACTCCAGTCGCAGATTGCATCGGCAGAGGAGGAGCTTTCCGAACTTGAAGAGAGACGGGCGGAATTCAGCAGATTGCAGGCTGAAGTAGACCAGCTGCAAGCACGTCGAGCGACACTCGAGGACGTGCTCCCCGACCTCGAGAGGCGGGTTCAGGAAGAGCGGGCTAACTTGGGCTCGATCACGACAGAAGCAGAAACAGAGCTCGGGCGTGTTGCTGAACTCAAAGGCCAGGCTTCCAGTCTGGAAGCCGACATCGAGCGCCTCCAAGAGCGTCGCGACGAACTTGAGGTTGAAACCCAGTCCGCCACTGCCGCGGCTGAGGCGGCGCGGGCATCCCTTCAAGCTGAGCTTGGTCAACTTGCGGAAACTGAAGCCCTTTCAAATGCGCGGAATGACGACTTGAGGCGTTTGAGAGAGGCTCTTGCTGCTGCCGAAAATGAGCTTTCCGAGACACGAGCGGAACTGATGAACCTACAGGTTGTGAAAGAGGAAACAGGATCAAACACAAGTGAAGGCGATGGCACCGATGAAAACGCTCAGTCTGACAACTAAGAGCCATCGAGCAGCGATCAGTGAGGTAACCGAGAATGCTGACGGATAATACAATACTTGTGCTGGCGATTGCGGGTGTCCTGATACTTCTCGCCGTGGTTCAACTTTTTTTGGCCGCCCGCCACGACCGAGCGGTTACGGCGGCAGGCCCGATTGAGGAGCTTGCCGTTTACGAGAAGCGGCTTGAAGAAAAGCAGCGGCTCATGGACGACCTCGAAGCCGAAGTGGAAAAACGACGGGAAGCAATGGCTGTCGTTGCAGATCTCCAGGCCGAGGTAGATGGCCTACGGCGTCAGAAGGAGGAGCTCCTCACCGAGTGGGAGAGTCTCCGCGAACGTCGGGACGAAGTTGCGGCAGTTCGTAAAGAAACAGAGGACGCTGTCGTTGAACGCCAGCAACTCGAAACGGAGATCGCCCCGCTGCGGTCGGAGTATCTGGAGATCAAGGAACGCCTTGAAAGGGCAGAGGAGCTCATTGAGCGCACTGACGCCTTGAGAAGAGAGCACGACGAAATCTCCACACAGGTCGAAGATCTTCGGGACAAGAAGAGGCAACTTGAAGAGGCAGAGGAGCGGGTTTCTCGCCTGGAAGAGCGTTCCTTCGAACTTGAGACGTCGAATGCTCGGCTTGAGGGACAGAAGTCTTCGCATGAAAGCGAGTTGTCCGCCTTGGAAGCGCGGATCGCCTCGGAACACGAAGGGTTGGCATCTGCCCAAACCGAACACGGTCGCCTCGATACAGAGGTTGCTGCGCTGAACCAAGAAACCCGTCGCTTCAAGGGCGAAATCGAAACGCTCCAGGACACTCGAAGCGCACTTGATGCTCGATTGGCGCACCTCAAGGCCGAGATAGCTCGCCGAGAAGGTCGAACTGTCGACGGGGAAACCGGCGAAACGGATCCACTACGCGAGCTCAAAGAAACACCACCGGTCATTACTGCGATGAAGACGTGGAACAACGCGCCCCGAGAGAACGAGGCGGACGCCATCAAACGCGTCGAACGCCGTCTACGCGCAAAGGGTCTCGACTATCCGGCTCGCACGCTTCGTGCCTTCCACGCCGCAATGAAAGTCAACGAGACCACCCAGATGGCGGTCCTCGCCGGCATTTCTGGGACCGGCAAAAGCCAGCTCCCACGTCAATACGCGGCTGGGATGGGTATCGGTTTCTTGCAGGTACCGGTGCAGCCACGGTGGGATAGTCCGCAGGACCTTATGGGCTTCTACAACTACATCGAAGGAAAATTCCGGCCCACTGACATGGCGCGCGCGCTTTGGGCGCTCGACGAGCTTAACAACGACGATGCGGTACAGGATCGCATGATGATGATCCTGCTGGACGAGATGAACCTCGCAAGGGTCGAATACTATTTCTCGGACTTCCTCAGCAGGCTGGAAAGCCGTCCGCGTCCCGATGACGTCGGCGATGCGAACGAACGCAAGGACGCTGAGATCGAGCTGGAAATCCCGAACATGGAACGCCCCCCAAGAATTTTCCCGGGCTACAACCTTTTGTTTGCGGGCACGATGAACGAGGACGAAAGCACGCAGTCGTTATCCGATAAAGTTGTCGACCGTGCGAATATCCTTCGTTTTTCCGCCCCTAAGAAAATCAAGGACGGTCAGGCAGAAGGAACGGTCGAGCCGACTTTGGCCCTTTCGCAACAGGCATGGGAGAGCTGGAGGCGGTCGAGTGCGTCTGTCGATGCCGATCGGCGTGTCACCAACCGGATCGAACAAATGGTTGACCTGATGCGTGACTTCAAACGGCCTTTCGGTCATCGGCTCGGACGCGCGATCATGGCTTACGCTGCGAACTATCCTGAGGTTGAAGGCGGCCGCGGTGTCGACGACGCTCTAGCGGATCAAGTCGAGATGCGCCTTTTACCGAAACTCAGGGGCGTGGAAACCGACATGGCTGGCCCTCAGTTCTCTAGGTTGATGACCTTTGTGGAACGCGAGCTGGGGGACGACGCCTTGGCCCAAGCGATCGGTGAGTCAATGTCCCTCGCCGAGGCAACTGGGCAGTTCGTATGGAGTGGAGTCACGCGTTGATGCGGTTTCTGGCCCGTCCCTGGGCAACGAGATCCCTTGAAGCGGACGTAGCCTTTGGACCCAAAGACTGTCTGATCGGTAGCTACCAGGGGGCGAATCCCGGCGGCTACGAATACGTGACGCTCTTGAGGGGAAACGTCCGAGGTAACGATACCGGAACTGTTCTGTTTCCCTATCCAAAGCGTGAGGAAGCTGCCGGGCCCGCGCGAAAGGGCTTCCCGGTGCGGCCAAGGTCGGGGCACGATCCTGCCACTCCGGACGAAGAAGAAGGCGCAGAGGCCCTTCGGCACATGAACGAAGTTCTTGCGCGTATCCAAGAACTGGAAGGTGCGATTGAAGACCCGAGCGATACATGGGGGCGCCTGAGGGATGCTTGGAAGCGCGCCGAAGATGAAGCCGAACCCAAAATGGCTGAAATCGTCCGGCAGGCGCGGGGCATGCTTCCGGTGCTTCGCGATCTGGAAAAACGCATCCGACGGGTTCTACGTAGGCACAGGGAGCTAACTCCCCTTGATCGGGTGCAGGAGATGGATCGGGCCTCCATGGTGTGGCTCAGCCGACAGCCAGGGCGAAGCATTGCAGAACGTGCAGGTTCTTCGCAACGAATTCTTGCGACGGTTCGCCGTGAGAATTTCGATACGCTCGAGAACCGTGTCCTGCATGCCTACACGCGTCTTGCCGCAGATGTTGCACGCGAATGGACCCGTGAGCACCCTCGCGCAAAGGACAGTGTTCGCTACAAACAGGTTGAGGCTTTTAGAAAGGCCTGTCGAGTATTGTCGCGAACACTCAGTGACCTTGGTGTCATGATCGCGCCGGCCGGCGTCCAGCCAAACTATGTGCTAATGCAAGATCGCAGCTATCGAGAGGTTCAAGAGGGATGGCTGAGACTTCTTTTACGCCGAAAAATTGAAGATGATCTTTGGGCTTGGCAGGCTGAAACTTGGACGGATTTCTCCGTTCTGTCCATCATACTTGCCATCGACGAATTGGAAGAGGCAGAACTTGTCGCTCAGTCGCCGATTTCGTGGAGTGGTGAGGCAACAGGCGGACGCTTGTTTAATCAGGATCGGCCAATCGCCGTCTTTTGGCTGCGCGACACCAACCGCATTGTTGAAATCCAAGCACGCCCTGAGCAACCAGGAACTATGTTGAGCGCGGCACAAGCGCACGTCGCCCTCAGAATTTCCGATCCAAATCGGACTGATCTTCCGCGCAGGGTCGCTGTCTGGACGCCACATGCCATGCGTAGAATTGACCTCGAGGACTCTGTCCGGGGGGCAGTTCAACTGCTTCACCA
>JBCBWJ010000170.1:0-6583 GCA_039817165.1 Pseudomonadota bacterium
GCAGGCCGATATCCTCGAGAGCGTCCATGCATTCCTCGAGGGTGTTGGCAATCGTCGCCTTGGGGTATTCAATCCCCAGCCGGTCCATCGCCTCTCGGAAAAGCTTGCGATCCTCGGCCATCTCAATGGCCTCGCGGTTCGCACCGATCAGTTCCACACCAAACTTATCCAGCACCCCCAGATCCGCCACGGCGAGCGCGGTGTTCAGCCCGGTCTGCCCGCCCATCGTGGGCAGCAGTGCATCAGGGCGTTCTTTTTCGATGATCTTGGCCACGACCTCGGGTGTGATCGGCTCAATATAGGTGGCGTCGGCCAGCTCGGGATCGGTCATGATCGTGGCAGGGTTGGAATTGACCAGAATGACCCGGTAGCCCTCTTCGCGCAGCGCCTTGCAGGCTTGCGCACCAGAGTAGTCAAACTCGCATGCCTGCCCGATGATGATGGGGCCCGCACCGATGATCATGATAGAGGAGATATCGGTTCTTTTTGGCATGGATCAGGCCCCCCGGCGCGCGCAAATTGTGCCGGTTATAGCGACCGGGCAGGGCGGCGCAAGAGGGGTTTGGCGGAAAGCCCGGAGGTGGGGTGAAACCCCACCCTACGCTTGCTTATTCTGTGTATTACTCGGCGGCGTGGCGCAGGTCTTTGGCGTCGTCCGCATAGAGATAATCGCGCGTCAGAGGCACCGCCGTCTGATCCGGGGCGATCTGGAACTGGAACACCACCTGTTTGTGATGCACGAACGTCACCTCACACGCGATCAGATAATACCGCCACATGCGGCAGAACCGTTCGTCATAGAGCTCCCGCGCCTTATCAATGTTGGCCATGAAGCGATCATGCCAATGACGCAGGGTATAGGCGTAATGCATGCGCCAGACCTCAATGTCGCAGGTGTTGAAATCATTATTCTCAATGTGCTTGGTCGCCTCAGAGAGCGCGGGGCAATAGCCGCCCGGAAAGATGTATTTGAGGATCCACGGATTGGTCACCCCCGGCTCATCACAACGCCCGATCGTGTGGATCAGCGCCACGCCATCCTCGGTCAGCAACCGCCGCACGGTTTTGAAGTATTCGTTGTAATGCAGCACGCCCACATGCTCGAACATGCCGACCGAGACGATCCGGTCAAACGTGCCCGTCACATGGCGATAGTCCATCAGCTCGAACGTCACCTTGTCCGACAGCCCAGCCTCGGCGGCGCGTTTGTTGGCCAGGGCGTGCTGTTCTTCGGACAGGGTCACGCCCACCACCTCAACACCGTAGTCGCGCGCCAGCATCAGGCCCATCCCGCCCCAGCCGCAACCGATATCGAGCACCCGCATCCCCGGCTCCAGCCGCAGCTTGGCCGCGATGTGGCGCTTCTTGGCCAGCTGTGCTGCCTCAAGCGTCATGTCCGGATCGGTGAAATAGGCGCAGGAATATTGCCGGTCCTCATCGAGGAACAGATCATAGAGATCGCCCGACAGATCATAATGATGCGCCACGTTCGATTTGGATTTCTTGGCGGGGTTGAACTGCGACACGTAGCGATGCACGTAGCGATACGCCTCCAGCGGGCGATGGAACCACGGGCGGCCATTGTGGGCCATGTTCATCACCGCGAGGTTGAGAAACCCGCGCAGGTCGTCGCCCTCTATGGTCATGGTGGCGTCCACATACGCCTCCCCCACAGCCATTTCCGGCGAGATGATCAGTTTGCGCGGCAGCGCTGGGTCATGCAGCGTGAGCGCCACAGACGCGCCATCCCCATCCCCATAGGTTTTTTTCATCCCGTTCGGATAGGTCACAGTAAGCTCGCCCGACCGGAAAAGATGCGCCAAAAACGTGTCGAGAAGTTTAATCCACATATCTCACCCCCATGATTTCGGTGGCTGCACACGCCTTTCGCGGTGCATCGCAATTTGATGAATATGCCGTGTGTCCTGGGCCATTCGCGCTTTGGAAGGGAAGTTTTACGGAAAATTAAGACTCTGTAAATCTTTTTGGCCCCGCTTGGCCGTTCTGTGCGGGGGCTTGCCGTAAAAGTGATCACCTGACTTTCGCTTGACTTTGCCGCGCCGCCAAGGTGTACCGGCGCGACCAACTTCACGAGGTTTTCATGCACGCTTATCGCAGCCACACCTGTGCCGATCTGACCAAGGACAATGTGGGCGACACCGTACGCCTGTCGGGCTGGGTGCACCGGATCCGCGACCATGGCGGCATCCTGTTCATCGACCTGCGCGATCACTACGGCATCACGCAGGTGCTCTGCGATCCCGACAGCCCGGTCTTTGCTGAGGTGGAAAAGGTGCGCTCCGAATGGTGCATCCGCATTGATGGCAACGTCAAGGCGCGCGACGCGGATCTGGTGAACCCCAAGATCCCCACCGGCGAGGTGGAGGTGTTTGTGCGCGACATCGAAGTGCTGGGCGCCAGCGAAGAACTGCCTCTCATCGTCTTCGGCGATCAGGAATACCCCGAAGAGACCCGCCTGAAATACCGCTATCTCGACCTGCGCCGCGAGGTGATGCAGCGCAACATGACCCTGCGCTCCGATGTGGTCTCGAGCATCCGTCGCCGCATGTGGGACATCGGGTTCCGCGAATACCAGACGCCGGTGATCACCGCGTCCTCGCCCGAAGGCGCGCGCGATTTTCTGGTGCCCTCGCGGCTCCATCCCGGCAAATTCTACGCGCTGCCCCAGGCCCCGCAGCAATTCAAACAGCTGATCATGGTCTCGGGCTTTGACAAATATTTCCAGATCGCGCCGTGTTTCCGTGACGAAGATCCCCGTGCCGACCGCTCGCCCACCGATTTCTACCAGCTCGACCTGGAAATGAGTTTTGTCGAACAACAAGACGTGTTCGACACGATCCAACCCGTTCTGACCGGCATTTTCGAAGAGTTCGGCGGCGGCGCCACGGTCGATCAGGACTGGCCGCAAATCTCGTATCGCGATGCCGCGCTTTGGTACGGCACGGACAAGCCTGATCTCCGCAACCCCTTGAAAATGCAGGTGGTGAGCGAACATTTCCGCGGCTCCGGCTTTGCCATTTTCGCCAAGCTGCTAGACCAAGAGGGCACCGAAATCCGCGCCATTCCCGCCCCCAAAGGCGGCAGCCGCAAATTCTGCGACCGCATGAATGCCTTCGCCCAAAAAGAAGGCCTGCCGGGGATGGGCTACATCTTCTGGCGCGACCAAGGCGACGGGATGGAAGCCGCAGGCCCCTTGGCCAAAAACATCGGGCCCGAGCGGACAGAGGCCATTCGTCAGCAGCTGGGCCTTGAGGTGGGTGATGCCGCCTTCTTCCTCGGCGGCAAACCCAAAGCCTTTGAAACCGTCGCTGGCAAAGCCCGCAATGTGATCGGCGCAGAGCTGGGCCACACGGACGAAAACCGCTTCGCCTTCGCCTGGATCGTCGATTTCCCGATCTACGAAAAGGACGAAGAAACCGGCGCGGTTGATTTCGAACACAACCCCTTTTCCATGCCCCAGGGCGGGATGGAGGCGCTGAACGGTGATCCGCTCGACGTGTTGGGCTACCAATACGATCTGGCCTGCAACGGCTACGAACTGGTCTCGGGTGCCATCCGGAACCACAAGCTTGAGATCATGATCAAGGCCTTTGAAATCGCAGGCTATGACGAGGCGGAAGTGCGCAAACGCTTCGGCGGCATGGTCAACGCGTTCCAATACGGCGCGCCGCCCCATGGCGGCTGTGCGGCGGGCATCGACCGGATCGTGATGCTGCTCGCGGGCACGTCGAATATCCGCGAGGTGATCATGTTCCCGATGAACCAGCGCGCCGAAGACCTGATGATGAATGCCCCGTCCGAGCCGACATCTGATCAGCTGATGGAACTTGGACTGCGCGTGATCCCGCAAGAGTAACCAGGTTGCGCTGATTGGGCGGAAAAACACCGACGGAACGTTTCGTCATGCGCGTTTCATGCCTATATTGGCATCAAAGCCAGGCGAGTACGGATCATGAGTTTTACCCCTGAACGCGCGGCCATACGGTTCGGGTGCGGCCTGTCGCCCCGAAAACCAGCTCTGGGCTCCGTTGATGACATGCTCGCCATGCTCTCGGGCCCTGATTTCGCCGCGCAAGACTTCCCCATCCCCGGCATGGAACCGGTGTTCGAAATGGCCTTGCGCGAACAAAAAGCGCGCCGGGCGACACGCCCGTTCAAGGGCACTGACGCCTACGAGGCCGCATTCGAAAAGGTCAAAATAGAGCGCCGCGCGATGCGTGACGCAGCAGCGATCTGGTTTGGACAATCGCTGATGCGCCGGGCGCAGACGGCGGATGGCTTTCGCGAACGCCTCTCCAGTTTCTGGACCGATCACTTCACCGCCACTGGCAAGCAATTGGGCCTGAAGTTTGCACAGATCAACTACGCTCAAGAGGCCATTCGCCCGCATGTGGCTGGGCGATTTGCCGACATGCTGCGCGCGGCGGCGACCCATCCTCTGATGCTGCACTATTTGGATCAGGCCAAATCTGTGGGCCCCGACAGCCGCATCGCCAAACGCAACCCCAAACGCGGTCTGAACGAAAATCTGGCCCGCGAAATGCTGGAACTGCACACTTTGGGCGTCGGCGGGCCTTACACCCAAACGGATGTGCGCCAGCTGGCAGAGCTGCTCGCCGGGCTCACCTTCACTCATGTCGACGGCTTCCTGTTTGCCAAAAGACAGGCCGATCCGGGCGTGAAAACAATTCTCGGTCGGCGCTATGGCGGCGAGGATCGGCTCTCCGCGATCCATCAGGTCTTTGAGGATATCTCCATCCATCCCGCCACCGCCCGTCATCTGGCCGCTAAACTGGCTGTGCATTTCGTGGGCGACAGCCCCGACATGGCCCTTGTCGAGGCGATGGAGACGCGCTTTCTCGACACGGACGGGGATCTTTTGGCGGTCTACGAGGTGCTGCTCAATCACCCGAGTGCTTGGGGCGACGGCATGGGAAACGTAAAGCAACCCATTGATTTTATTGGTTCTAGCTTGCGCGCGTTGGATTTGCAGCCACGCCAGATGCCCACCAAGAAAGTCGCCCGGATGCGCAAGTTCTTCTACAGCCCGCTGGTGATGATGGGACAGACCTGGGGCCACCCGGCTGGCCCTGATGGCTGGCCTGAAGCGGACGAAGACTGGATCACCCCGCAACGTCTGGCCGCGCGCCTGCAATGGGCGATGTCGACGCCCCTGCGCCTGCGCCGCACCCTGCCGGACCCCCGCGATTTCGTGGAAATTGCACTGGGCGGGGCCGCCACCGAGCAGGTGCGCTTTGCCGCGCGCGCCGCCGAATCCCGGCCAGAAGGGGTTGGCATCGTGCTGTCCTCTGTCGCGTTTCAACGGATGTGAGGGACGTCATGACCAAGAACTTTCACTCCCGTCGCGCCTTCCTCTCCCGCTCTCTTGCGCTGGGGTGCTCCTTGGCGGCAAGCCCGCTTGTGACGCCTGTGACCATGGCCAGCGCGCCGTGGGACAATCGCCTCGTGGTGATCATTCTGCGCGGCGGCCTTGATGGGTTGGACGCGGTTCGCCCTTACGGCGCGCCAGAATTAAATGCGCTGCGGGGCCGGCTTCTGGCGGGTGGCGCGGTGCCCGGCGACCTGGATCTCGACGGGTATTTCGCGCTCCATCCGGCGCTGTCCGACTTGATGCCGCTGTGGCGCGCGGGCGAGCTCAGCTTTGCGCATGCGGTCTCCACGCCCTATCGCAACAAACGCAGCCATTTTGACGGGCAGGATATCCTGGAGGCAGGCACCGGCAGCGCGGGCGTGGAAAGCGTGCGCGATGGGTGGCTAAACCGTCTTCTGAGCGAGGTGCCTGGTGCTTCTGCGGAGACAGCTTTTGCCATCGGGCGGCAATCCATGCTGCTGACAAAAGGCGCCGCTGACGTGTCAGACTGGTCGCCCGAGGCCTCGCTCGTGCTCAGCTCTCAGGCCGAGCGCCTGCTGGATCTGGTGACCCATGACGACCCGCTCTTTCGCGACGCGCTCAGCGAGGCGATTGACCTGTCGCAAGAGGATGTGCTGGCCATGGGCGGCGAAGACGGTGTGGACAGCGCTGATATGATGAACGCGATGCAGGGCATGTCACCGCCCGCCAATCGCGAAAAGGGGCTTGCGCAGATTGCGGAATTTGCCGCGTCCCGACTGCGCGGCGAGACGCGGATTGCGGCCTATTCGATGAACGGCTTCGACACCCATGCCAATCAATCGCGCACGATTTCGCGCGCGATGAAACCGCTGGCCGATAACATCATGATTTTGAAAAAAGAACTGGGTCCTGTGTGGCAAAAAACCACTGTGATCGCGATGACAGAATTTGGCCGCACCGTGCGCGCCAACGGCACCGGTGGCACCGATCACGGCACCGGTGGGTTGATGATCATGGCAGGCGGCGCGGTGCGCGGGGGCCGTGTGGTCGCGGATTGGCCGGGTCTAAGTGAAAGCGCGCTGTTCGAAAACCGCGACCTGATGCCCACGCGGGACCTGCGGGCGCACACGGGCTGGATCATGCGGGGTCTCTTCGGGTTGCCGTCCGGTTTGATCGAAAACACCGTCTTTCCCGGCGTTGACCTGGGCG
>JBCBWJ010000171.1:0-6581 GCA_039817165.1 Pseudomonadota bacterium
TCGACATCCTGCTCGGTGATCCGTCCAAGGCCAAGGACAAACTCGGCTGGACCCCGGAAATCGACCTCGACACCATGATCCGCGAGATGGTCGAAGCCGATATGAAACGCCTAAGCACGTAGATCGGGAACCTGCGCGAATGACCGGCACCATCGCGCCACTCCCGCAAGGTCGGCCGATCCTTGTCACAGGGGCGGCTGGTTTTGTCGCGGGTCACGTCCTGACAGCGCTTGAGCGCACCAATCTGGCGCGCCCCGTAGTGGCTGTTTGCCGCCCGAGAGGAAAGCCTGCAGGCCCTCACGATGAAGCGGCCAACTGCGATATCGCAGAGGATGGCGCAGTAGAACGACTTATAGACGCCTATAAACCAGCTGGTGTTATTCATCTGGCTGCGATTGCGGCTCCCCGTGCAGTCAATGCCAATCGAGACCATTCCTGGCGCGTCAACTTCGAAGCAACGCGCCGACTCGCTGAAGCATTGATGCAAAAGGCGAAGGGCGGGCGGTTGGTCTTCGCTGGCAGTTCTGAAGCTTATGGTGAAAGCTTCAACACACATCCGCTGCCGATAAACGAAGTAGCACCGCTCCAGCCGCGGTCGGCCTATGGTGCAACAAAAGCGGCTGCAGACTCCATGCTAGGTCAATTGGCTTATGATGGGTTGGACGTTGTGCGTATGCGCCCATTCAATCATACCGGTCCGGGCCAGTCCGAGGCATACGTGGCACCGGCCTTTGCGAGCCAGATAGCTGCGATTGAGGCCGGAAACGCAGAGCCTGTTGTCAAAGTCGGAGATCTTTCCGCCCACAGGGACTTCCTGGATGTCCGCGACGTCGCAGACGCCTATGTCGCAGCGCTTCGCTCCGATAGCTTTCAACGCGGTGCTGCTTTTAATATCGCATCCGGCACGTCTCGCCCGATGAGTGATCTTTTGCATACGCTTCTATCGCATTCGGTGCTGGACATCGCTGTCGAAAGGGATCCTGACCGTTTTCACCCAAGCCCCGTCGCTGAAGTGTCCGGTGATACACAAGCGATCAGCGCTGCACTTGCGTGGCAACCGCGCATATCTTTTGAGCAAATGCTGGTCGACGTGCTTGACGACTGGCGTGGCCGTGCTGGATGTGCCACCACCCCTTCGAATTAGGGGGGGCGGAGTTCGCCATCGTGTTGCGTTACATTGAATCAGCCTGGCCGTATCGGCAGTTCGTTTTCGCCTCCATCCGCGGCGAGCTTAAGGGGCGGTTTGCGCGGTCCAAGATCGGCGGAGCATGGTTCGTCCTTCACCCGCTGGCCCAGGCTCTCATCTTCGCTCTGATCTTGTCAGAAGTCCTCGGTGCCCGCATCGGCGGAGTAGACAACAAGGCAGCCTACTCAATCTACCTCATGGCAGGGCTTGCGGTCTGGGGGCTCCACTCTGAGATCACCACTCGATTTGTGGGAGTCTTTTTCGAGTTCCAGAACGTCCTGAAAAAGATCAATTTTCCAAGGATTTGCCTGCCTTTTGTCGTCGTCGGCATGGCGATCTTCAACCATCTCCTCCTGGTGCTTGCGATCGTTGTGATCTTTGCGTTTTTCGATCACTTCCCAACAATCCATTGGGTCGCGCTGCCCGTAGGGGCCATCTTAACCTGCACTTTGGCGTCGGGTCTCGGGATCATCACAGGCGTCCTGAACGTCTATTCGCGCGATGTCGCCCAAGTGATGACCGTCATCATGCAGATGTGGTTCTGGCTAACGCCGATTGTGTACACCGCCGATATCCTGCCGGACTCGATGCAGGGCGCGATCGCGCTCAATCCCATGACTGGCCTGGCAGGCATGTATCAAGACATCATGCTTTATCACCAATGGCCCGATTGGAGTTCGCTGGTTTATCCGGCAATCATTGCCATAGTACTCGCACTTTTGGCGATCCTAGTATTCCGCAGGGCCAGTGCAGAAATCGTGGACATGCTGTGACTGCTCCTGTCCTGTCCGTACACAATGTCGGCAAGGCTTATCCGACATATCGTTCGTCGTTTCATCGGGTCGCTCGATGGTTCGGTGCTCCGATTCAGCCCGCGATAAACCGATGGGCGGCGCGCGGCGTATCTTTCGAAGTTCGACCCGGTGAAGCTGTTGGCCTGATCGGTCAGAACGGAGCCGGCAAAAGTACAGCGCTCAAGCTGATCACGGGTACAGTCCGTCCCACGGAGGGGACGATCGGGGTGAATGGCCGTGTCAGTGCAATTCTTGAGCTCGGCCTCGGCTTCAACCCCGACTTCACTGGCCGCGAGAATGTGCGCAATGCCGGTGGTCTTCTGGGATACTCTGCATCTCAAATCGAGGCGCTGACCCCCGGAATAGAGGCGTTCGCCGAACTGGGTGATTTTTTCGACCAACCCTTGCGGGTGTACTCAAGCGGCATGCAGGCCCGCCTTGCTTTTTCCCTCGCCACCGCCAGCCGCCCCGATCTTCTGATCGTCGACGAAGTGCTGTCGGTCGGTGATACTTATTTCCAGCACAAGAGCTTTGATCGCATTCGCGAATTTAAGGAGCAGGGGTGTGCAATCATCCTCGTCTCCCATGGCATGGCAGACGTCCGGGAGTTGTGCGAGCGCGTCATCCTCATGGAACGTGGCAGTGTCCTCAGGGACGGTCTCCCCGATGAAGTCATTGATTACTACAACGCACTGATTGCGGAAAAAGAGAGCGTCAATCTCTCTATCCAGCAAAAACGAAGGCGGGATGGATGGCTGGAAAGCCGGTCAGGCTCCGGCGAAGTTGCCGTGTCTTCGATAAAGTTGATGGATGCTGAAACCGAACACGAGGTCGGGGTCGTTCGTGTCGGACAACAGGTAAAGCTGCGGCTTGAGGCGAAAACTACGGCTGACGTTCCGCGCCTGGTGCTGGGCTTGATGCTTCGGGACCGGACCGGACATATCGTCTGGGGCACCAATACCTGGCACACAGAACAAGTGGTGACAGCCATCGATGGCGGCTCGACGATCCAATTCGATATCAGCTTGAAGTGTGACCTTGGACCAGGCTCCTATTCAATCTCGCCTGCGCTGGTCAGCTCTGCCACCCATCTTGAGAACAATTACGAGTGGATCGACAATGCGCTCGTGTTTGAGGTTCAGAATCCGAACCTGCCATTCTTCCTCGGGACGAGTTATCTCGAAGCGAAGTTTACAATCGACAGAAAGTGAACTGACCCTTGATTTCCTACGCCCAGAATTTTGAAGACGTCATCCTGATGCGGGTATTCAGAGACGTGTCTAAAGGCTGCTATGTCGATATCGGTGCAAATGATCCGAAGCACCATTCTGTCAGTCATGCGTTTTACGTGGCGGGATGGCGAGGCGTTCATGTTGAACCCATAGCCGACTTTGCCGAGCGACTTCGTTCTGCCCGTCCGGATGAAACAGTGTTGCAGGTCGCGGTGTCCACTTCCGATGACCCGATCGAACTGTTCGACTTTGCTGATACGGGTCTGACTACGGGCGTAAAGGCCTACGCGGACCGGCACGCCGAAGGAGGGCGCAAGTCGCGGTCAATTGAGGTCGAAACTCAGACGCTAGCTGATATCCTTGAGCGTGTTGAAGCCGAAGATATCCATTGGCTTAAGATCGACGTGGAGGGCATGGAACGGGACGTCCTGGAAAGTTGGCGCGATTCAGCGATTCGGCCTTGGGTCGTGATTGTTGAAAGCACGCTGCCCAACAGCCCTGAAGAAGCCTATGACCATTGGGAAGCCCTTCTCTTGGAGCGGGGATACAGCTTTGAGTATTTTGACGGCCTGAACCGCTTCTACCTGCATAAGAATCAAAGCGATCTCGCTGAGCGCCTTGGCGCGGGACCAAATGTCTTTGATCCATTCCAATTAGCCCCTGAATCCCACCTCGTACGCGTTGCCGTGTCTGACGTCGAGGCTCGGCTCGCGATCGTAGAAAACGCTTGGAAGACGGAACAGGCCGCCCGGCAAGACGCTATCAAACATCGCGAGGAAGCAGAAGCGGAGCTCTCGGTTACGGAAAACGCCTGGAAGACAGAGCAAACGGCCAGGATCGCAGCACAGGAAGTGGCAGAGGCCATAAGCGAGGAAGTCGCAAAGCGGGATGAAACAATAGGAGCGCTGCACCATGATGTGCTCACGCGAGACAGCACAATCGGGAAGCTCCAGACAGAAACGACTGAACGCGACGAAATCATTCGAAATCAGTACGAGCTGATTCACCGCTTGCAGAGTCAGGTTGAGTCTAGAGATGCGTCCATTGAAGCTGCGCGCCACCGGGAACAAACCCTGCAACACACGCTCGCTGCGAAAGGACAAGAAACCGATGCGTTATCTGTGGCTCTCGCGGGGGCGAGGGCTGAAGCAGCCCAAATGGCCGGGCAGGTTGAAGCGGTCGGTGCACTGCGCGACGCGCTGGATGAAATATTTGCCAGCAGCTCTTGGAAACTCACTGCACCGCTGCGGACTGCAATTACAAAGTATCGCACTGCGTCGCAGCGGGTTCGAGGTCGTCTGCATCGCTATCTGGACGGTCGTCGGCAGAGCCCGGTCTCGGGCGGGCAAATCTTCCGGACTCCTGCGCTCGACCATTTGCCGGAGCCATCAGCATTGAGCGCCTGGAGCCAAAAGCTCGGTGTGCCACAAGAGCAGGGGGCGAAGTGATGCGTATCTGGGTTGATGGGCAGTGTTTTCAAAGTGGTAGCCGGCGGCGCGGCATCGGCCGCTACGTTAAGGAACTGCTCCGCGGTATGGCCGCCCATGATGATGTCGAGTTGATTGTCTCCTTGAACGCCGCACTTGGTCAGGAGGCTCTGGAAGCGCGGAGTTCCCTAGCGGGTATTGTAAGACCCGAGCAAATTCATCTCTGGCACGGCGCGACAAACATCGGAGAGGTCCACACCTCCCATCTTGAGCCGACCCGCCATCTCAGCCGAATAGCGCTGGCGCATCATGTGTCCAGCCTGGCTCCAGATGTCGTTCTGTCCGCAAGCCCATTTGAAGGCGGCGGCGATTCCTGCGTCCCTTATTTCCCGCAACCGGACGACGATCATTTCTGCGTGGCAATTTTCTATGACGCGATCCCCCATAGAATGCGCAAGGAGTACCTTGCGGACGCTGGTACCGCCGCTTACTACGACCGCCGTCTTGCCGGCATGAAAAACATGGACCTGCTCCTGGCGATTTCGGAGTACGCCGCCGAGGAAGCGCGCGAGCTGGTTGCAAAGGTTGATACGGTAAATATCTCAGCGGCCGTCGGAACGGACTTTCTGGAGCTGCTGAAGGCCCCCAAAAGCAAGAAGACATTCAGACCATTTGATCCGAACCGCCCTGTCGCGTTCTATGTCGGCGGCCTTGATCCGCGCAAGAACGTCCCACGTGCGATCGATGCCATCGCGCTTTTGCCACCTGAGCGTCAACGTGACCTGCAGTTCGTTCTGGCCGGCGAAGTCGATCCGACAGAGTTGGAAGGCTTGCGAAACCAGTGGGGCCGCCTCAGCCTGCCTTCGGAAAACTTCATCGATATTGGCTTTATCTCCGATCGCCAGCTCGTTGAGCTCTACCGGTCGGTCAGCTTTGTCATCCTGCCCTCTCTGATCGAAGGGTTCGGACTAACGGCCCTTGAAGCGATGATGTGTGGTACACCCGTTATCGCTTCGAGGACCGGAGCTTTGAAGGAAGTGGTTGGTGACGAAGATCTCTTGTTTGATCCGCTTTCGGTGGACGACATCGCCCAGGCCATAGAAATGGTGCTCGATACCGTCGAAAGCGGTGAAGGCGCAAAGCGTCGTGAACAGGCAAAACGCCATGCCAAGACCTTTAGTTGGAAAAAGACTGCGGCGGTCGCAGTGGACGCGATCAAGTCCTCTGTCGCCAAGCATCAATCCAAGGACTCGGTCTCAGGCGACGAGTTGCGCCGGATTGCGGAGAAGCGCCTAAGCTCTGTCGGTTGTTCACCACAAGATAAAGCGCTCATTATGGCGTCGGCGGAACCCGTTAGGCTCTCACAAAAACGTCTCGCAATTGATGTGACGGCAACATCAATTGTTGACCGTGAGACAGGGATTCAACGAGTGGTGAAGCGCATAGCGTCTGCGCTCGTCGAGGAAGGAACCACTCCGGCAGGCCGGGGAGTCACCCTGGTCAAGTCTGACACTCAAGACGGGTTTTTCGAGATTGATGCCGACGCGGCGCTGTCAGGTCGCGGTGCCGACGCGACGTTTGATCAACCATTGCGCTTCGGTGCGGGTGACACAATCGTCATGCTAGACAGTTCTTGGGACTACCATCGCTATCATGTCGCGCCGCTCATGGCTGCGCGCCTACGGGGTGCTGAAGTCGTCACAGTCCTCTACGACCTTGTGCCCCTCAAATTGCCGGGTTTCTGCGCTCCCCTTGTCCCGGAAAACTACGCAACATGGTTCAAGGCAGCCTTGGACTACTCCGATGCCTTCCTGTGCATCTCAAAAGCCGTCGCCGATGAATTAAAAGCCATGTTGGAAGCCGTTGACTTCCCGCGGGCCATTCGCATCGGCCATTGGCCACTTGGTGCCGACTTCACGGACTCTGAAGCGGATGAGACACC
>JBCBWJ010000172.1:0-6573 GCA_039817165.1 Pseudomonadota bacterium
CGAACTTTGCGCTGCGTGGCGGCGCGGAATTTTACGCCCTTGCGGCATTTCTGGTGCTGCGAGTGCGCGCAGCGAAAAAATCAAATTCACAGTAAGGGCTCGGTGCAGACATCCGACTGTTTTGATCGGTTGACCGGTCCCAGCCCGAAGCGGCCATTGCTTTGGCAGCCCCGGTTGGCAGTCGTGCGGACAAAACGGACTTTGGCCCTTTCAAAACGAAAGGCTGCATTGCACGCATTGCGACGTCAGCGAAAAACAGCAACGATAAAAAAGTGGAAGTTCGCTGCACTCGCTTTCAAGTAAAAAGTACTTTTCCAAAGTAGCTATTCCGATGGAGCCGCACCGGAGATACCGCATGTACCACTTCTGCTCTGAGCGGTTATTCACCCCGTCTGCGCCAGGGTGCAAAAGCTGGCAGCAAAGACCACGCGATCAGCACTGCAAAGTACGCGACCTCCGGAAATTGGTCGAAGCGATGCAGCGCAAGGACACCGCTGATCATCAGCACATGAGCGATTAGTCCCCAGGCGAGACTTGCCGCAATGATCATGAGGGGCGGCTTTGAGATACGCCCTAGCCAAACGTAGGCCCCAATGCCCACTGGAAGAAATAGCACGACGCCTGTCAACAAGCCTGGATTGTAACTTCCCGCGATCAGCGCTGCTCCGATGTGGCTGATGGCGTTTAGGACCACAATTGAGGCCATGCAGAGCGCGGCAAACACGTGGTTCCCCCCGCGCCAGATCGCAAGCGCGCCCACAAGCCAAACCAAGGATGTGTTGATCACGAAGACCGACATATCAGACATAAACTCTTGCACATCTGGCCGTCCCAAAAGGCCTGACAGGAATTCGTTGAGGTTCGGTTTGAAGGCATAGGTTCGCCCGTAGATGTCTATCCAATGCTCTTCGAATTGATGGATTATGTAGGCCACCAGCAGGACGAGCGAGACGCCGCGGGCGTCCAAACGTGTTGATGTGTTCGAAAAGCTGAGGGCGACCAAGACCAGGAACGGTGCCATGAACGTTCCGACTTGCATCCAATGTTGTGTCAGAAAGTCGTGCTGTCCCACAGGGACCCAGAGGAAGGCGAACGCCACGACCAGGGCCGCGAGTGATCCACGGTCGTTCATGGGTCCGTCCGGTAAACGCGCCTAGCCAAGGCGAGGATGAGCAGCAACAGTATCCCGACAATTGAGAATAAGAACATGTTGGAGTCGAGGCCGAGCACAGTTTGCACATAGCCGTTATCATCGACCAAAGCCCCGCCATATGCGGGGCCAAAGACCGTCGCGACCCAGAAACCCGCCACAAACATCAGGCCAAAAGCGATGGGAAGAAACACATCATCGCGAACCCATATCAAGAACAGGGCAATCACAGCGATGCCCGCTGTGAACGCGAGGAACCAAGCCCCGTGAAACCGGGCGTGATCGCTCCATAATGGGTTGAACAAATGTGTCTCGTTCAGGTCTGCAATTGCGGGGACCAAACCATAGAACACGGTGATGGCGGTGACCGCGAGCTTTAGGATGAGTTTCAAAACGGTTCCGTCCTGTGTTCTGTCAAACCTGCCTGATTGGGTGGCTGAGCCCGCTGACGCTAGAGACCGGCATCTGCGGCAAGTTTCTCCATCAACTTGGCCTGAACCCCAGCGTCCGTCGCGAGCTTCGGCAGGGGCTTTTCTTTGCCGTTAGTGATGTAGATGCCTGTTTGGCCGCCATAGCTATCAGTCTGGGCGGCATGGATCATCTTTGCCGATTGTTTTTCCGGGGATTTGAAGAACAGCGGAACCAGCAGCTTTAGAATGCCTGGCATGGCATCGCTTGTCTTGGTCATCGGTGTCACCACCGGACCTGGGCAAACTGATCGGATCATGATCCCGTCTGCGTCCAACGCGGGCGCCATCGCCGTCCCCATGGTCGTCAGCGCCAACTTGGTGGTTGCATAGGCGCCGGTGAGGCCGCCGATGTCTTTCGGATCCGACAAGGTTGCGGTGTCCAGAGACTTCGCAGCGTTTTGGGCCGAGGACGTCGTATTCACGATCATGGATTTCGATCCGCTGTCTTGGCTCTGCAAGGTTGGTCGCAAGCCTTGTGTCATGACGTAGGGGGCCAAGGTGTTGACCGCATAATTGGACTCGTGCCCTTGCACACTTATCACCCGTTCCGAGGTCAAAACGCCTGAGTTGTTAAAGAGCACATCGAGCTTGGGATGCATGCCAACGATGGTCCGGGCCGCCGCTTTGACCTGCTCGACATCCATCAAATCAGCGGTGATAGTATCCACTGCGACGACAGGATGGTTCGCCTGTAAGTCCGCTTTTTGCGCCTGCGCTTTAGTGTCATTCCGGTTGACCAGAACAAGGTGCCAACCGGATGCAGAGAGTTGGTCAGCGATTGCCGCACCAATGCCACCCGTTGACCCCGTGATGACTGCAATCCGTTTTCCGTCCATGGCGTTTATCCTGTTCATTAGCGTCGAAAATCAAGCCAGCAGGCCGGAAACGGCCTGCTCAATGCCTTCGCGATCTTCTTCCCGCGTGAGCCCGCTTCCGTCCCAAGCGTCAGCCCAATTTCCGACCCCAAATTTGCCTTTGATATCCATGCCAAAGAAAGGTGCGGTCAGTTCCTGAGTTTGCAGGACATTTGCACCCGCGCGCCGCCCGGGGCTTGCGGCCAAAAGGACGAACGGCTTGTCCTGCCAGACCTTCTGATCAATCCGGCTCATCCAGTCGTAGATGTTCTTCCAGGCAGCCGTGACAAAGCCGTTGTATTCGGCGAATGAGACGATCAGCGCGTCGGCGGCACCGATTTCATCAAAGAGACTTTGCGCCAGCGGATGTATCCCATTGGCGTTTTGCCGATCCGGCGAATAAATTGGCATCTCGTAGTCGTTGATATCGACGAACTTCACGTCCGCTGAAGGATGGATTGCTTGTAGGTGCCGTGCTGCATAGCCGACTAAAGCGCGGTTGATGGACGTGGTGCTGTTTGATGCAGCGAACGCGAGAACTTTCATTGGGGATCCTTTACTTTATGGCGCGCAGCTTATCGTTCAGCCACGCCGCCTCAATGTCCCGATAAGCGCATTGGATGCGCATTTTTACGACGTTTGGAGACTTCTCTTGCGGAGTTAGATGCATAAATGCGACTCTAAGAGGCGCATGATGGATCTTTGGACAGAAATATATACGGCCTATCGCTTGGCGACGGCGGGCACAGTCAGCAAGGCTGCGGCCGAACTGAGCGTGCATCGGGCGACGGTCAATCGCCACATAGACGCGCTTGAAGCGGCACTGGGGACGCGTCTGTTTTTGCGTCATCGGCGCGGGTACGAGCTGACCGATGCGGGCAAAGAATTTCTGGCCGTAGCAGAGCAGTCTCACGAAATGTTGGAGGACTTTTTCGCTCGCATCCGCGTTCAAAGCGCCGACGTGGCGGGAGAAGTCATTGTCACCACGCTCTTTCCGCTCACAGATTTCATCTTGCCAGCGGTTTTGAACTTTCGGCGTCGACACCCAAAAACGCGTGTCACGGTGACCACGGGCAACAAGCTTTTGAGTTTGGAACGCGCGGAGGCGCACGTAGCGTTGCGGGTGGGCGCCAAGCCAACGCATGACGATTATGTGGTTCAGCCTTTTTGCACGCTGGATTTCGCTCTCTTCGCGCATCCCGATTATATCCAGCAGTATGGGAGGCCGGACTTGCTGGATCTTTCGGGTCATTGGTTCGTTGGCAATCCGGTGCAAGACAGTGCCGCCCCTTTTGAGGCGTGGCTCGCCAAGAACGTGACCCCTGAGCAAGTCGTGTTGAAATCAACCAACGCCAAGGTCCTCGAAACTGCTGTGCGCGATGGGGCCGGAATTGGCTTTGTCCCGGTGTCAGTGGCCGAGCGTGCGGGCGGTTTGGAGCAAGTTTCACCCGCGCTTCCTGAATGGACGGTCAAAAGCTGGCTGGTGACCCATGTTGATGTGCACCGCTCGGACAAAGTCCAAGCGATGCTCACCCATCTGAAGTCCATCCTCACCTAACCCCCCGGCCGGAACGGCAGGCGACCCAGCCAAGGTTCCGAGGCCTGACCAGATGGCAGGTCGAAGAGAACACCAGGTCGGTTACCCGCCAAGTCTTCCAAGCTGTCTGCGATTGTCAGGCTGTACGTTTCAGCCTTCCAAGCCGCGCGCGGTATGAATTCCCAGCCTGTTTCGTTTGGGCTCAATCCGATTTGCCCGGGGACAATCGATCCGTCAGCGCCAAGTACCCGTAGCCGAAACGCGAGGGACAAGAGGTCGTGCGGACTGCCAAGATTGACCACTAAAGGGTCGCGCGACCCAAGCAGTGGAGTGCTCAGCTCCCACTCGCTAGGGTCAGGAGGATCCAAGTCTGGCGGTCCCACCTGAAACGCAACGGTCGTTTTTTGGCCCAGGACACAGCCCGCGGCGTCTAACGATCCCTCTGAAACTTCAAGCGTGTAGGAGTGACCAGACCTGAGCGCGCGGCCCATGGCCTCGCTCGCATCCAATCCAGATTTCACCCGGCCTGGGTCCATCAACACCGTCAGGCGGCGGCGATCTTGGGACCAAAGGTCTTCTCTTGTAGGAAGAAATACCCCGTCCAACGGCGTGCCATCGGCGTCGAGCAAACGAATGTCCGACAACCCGGCAGAAACCGCCATGGCGCGTGGATAGTAGACGTAAACGCGCAGCAAGTTCTCTGGCAAAACCTGCGCGGTAGGGTAGACGTCCACGGGTCCAGTCTCGGGCGCGGGGCATGTCGCAACTGCTGTCGTCGCCCCGCCAAGCAAGGCGACGATGAGGCCAAAGCGAAACGTCACTGGCGAATTTGCCCCGGGAAACCTTCGTCCGCTTTCAACATGTTCTGGAACATGCGGACGCCGGTCGACATTTCATCGTCGGCATAGGCGTAATCCGGGAAGTTGTACTCGCTGATAAAGTCGCTCAGACGGAAGAACGACCCCTTGCGGAAGGACACAAGCTCCATGGCGCCAGTGTCCAGATCGCGGCGCAGCGCGAGCAGGAATTGACCATCTTGGTCCGCCATATGTACGACACCTGACAGCGGCAATGGCACGGTCTGCACACCCGATGTAGCCCCCAGATAGGGAACAGGTTCCACAATGCCGGGACCCGCCGCTGCAGCCGCCAGGTTTTCTAATGTGATCAGATCCGCGTCCATTTCGCGGTTCACCACCAGGACGTAGTTTGACACCTCGCCCTGAAAGTTAGCGGCCGAGAACGAGATCACATCAAGAGGCGTGTTGCCGTACCCAAGTTCTGCGATCGTTTTGCCAGTCACATGGGCACCATCGGTCAAGTCACCCACTGGGATCGTCACTAGCGGCGTGCACGTATAGGCCGCAACAGCCGTGGACGTCCCGTCGATATCGACAACCGCCATGGCCCTGATCGGGGCGCGCGTTTCGTTTTGGTTATGTGCGGCATGATAGATTTCGACGCTGGTGGACGTGGCGCCGCCGTCGAAGGGAAACGGCACACGGCGCAGGGTCGATGCAAACTCCCCCGTTGAAACACCCGACACGAAAAGCTCGCCGTTGGCGTAGTCCAGGTCAGTGACCGTCAAAGACGGCGCGGGAATATCGCGCCAGAAGGTAACACCCGCATCCGCAGTGTCCTGGAGTGTGAACTTGGAAGACGGGTATGTGTCCAGGTCCAGCACGCGCACGCTGCCATCGCGAGTAATGGCAACAATTGCACCCGTCTCGACGCCATCGACGGTGGTAGTCGCCGATACGAACGCCTCTCGCGTAGCTGGGTGTACGACCAAATCGCTGTAGATCACGCGACCGGTGGCACCCATCGCATCGGCCACCAGTTTATCGACGTCGAGAAGGTTGAATGCAGCATCTTGTTCACGGGCCTCCCCACGGGACGGCAGGGTATAGGCGTGGATTGCGCCACTGGCGGAGTCTGCAACAAAAAGAGTATTGTCAGGTCCGAATTCAAGAATGCCGAAGGATTGAGGCATGTCAGCCGCCGCGGCACCTGCGGTCAACGCCAAGGCAGCAACGGCTGAAAGGGATTTACGTACGGACATAAAAGGCTCCTCGTGTGATAGGGTGGAAATGGCAAATTGCGGATCGCGATACAGAGATGAAAACCGCCGCGCGTGTGCGAGACAACAGGCCCAAATGCGCAGCGGATGCGCGTTTGGAGACGCTAGGGTTGGGGCGCGTTGGGTCAGGCAAGGCCCACCCGAGCCAAAAAGAGCTCGAGCCTCGCGCGGTCGATCCAAAACATGACGCCGCACAAGACAGCCAGGACAAGCGCCGGAGCCGCCGATGGCCCAATGACAAAGATGTGGAACAGCGCCCCGCAGACCATCGTGGCAAAGAGCATGCTACTCCCCAGAACACTCAGAAAAGGGACCCACAGCATCGCCGCAGCCCCAATTTCCACCACTGCTGTGACATACCGGAACCATTGCCCCCAGCCAATCGCATCGAAGGTTTCCACCATCATGCTTGCGCCGACTAATTTCGCGCCGCCCGCGGCGACGAAAATCACGGTGAGAAGCACCCGTAGTGCCATGAAAAC
>JBCBWJ010000173.1:0-6543 GCA_039817165.1 Pseudomonadota bacterium
TCAACCAGAGCGGGTGCGGCCGTGACGACGATGTCGGTGGGCACCAGCATTTCCGCCTCCAGGCCCGGCCAGTTGCCCGAGCCGAACCGCAACGCCAGATCGAAGCCACCGGGGCCCGGATCGGTGAGTTCTGCCGAAGGGTTCACCATCAGGTCAATGCCGGGGTGTTTGTCCTGAAAATCCAGGAGGCGCGGCATCAGCCAGGTCATCGCAAAGAGCTGAGTCGTGGAGATATGCACCGGTCGTTGGGCGTCTGCGCCGGTCAGCGCGGCGATGGATCGGTCCATCACGCCAAACCCTTCGGTCAACGCCTCCGCCAATTGTGCCCCTTCGGGCGTTAATTCCAGCGCGCGGGAGGAGCGGTCAACCAAGGTCAGACCCATATGCCCCTCAAGCGCGCGGATCTGTTGGCTGACGGCGGCATGGCTGACCCCAAGTGCATCGCCGGCCTTGGCCACGGTTCCGGCCTCTGTGAAGGCTGCGAAGGCGCGCAGGGCAGATAGAGGGGGGAGGGTGTGCCAGTTCATATATGTAATTCCAGCTTACATTACCGATTTATTCCTGTCTGGCAGAAAGCGGGTAAAACCACAATATTCACTGCATCAACCAGACACCGAAAGGACATACCATGCTTGACGCATTTGCAAAAACTTTCATGACAGCCACGCGCACCCGGACCCATCGGCAGGTCGGATTGCCCTCTCATTGGCAGCGGGCGGAACGGTTCGACAATCGCGAGAACGCGGAAATTGAGGCGCATCTCATGGGCCGGCGGGCGTGACGCGACACACGTGAGCCTGTCTCAGACCGCGCGGCTCTCTCCCGGCTGCGCGGTCGAAATCTGTGGGCTTTGAAGAGATGCCGCGGACGGCAAAAGCCGAAACATCGAAACAACGCCTAGTATTAGGGCCTGAACGGTCTATATCCCAACCACGTGCAAAAGTGACACCGGCCTTCCCTGGAAACGCGCGAACAGGACGGGAAGGCCGGTGCCCGGTCGACGACAGGCAAGCCTGAGCATTCGACCATCTCAACATCCGATCAACACTATGTCTCGCCGTGTGTCCTCCCATGGCACGGCGCGTGCGTTCGGTGCATTATCTGCTGACGCCCAACCCGACAGAAAAAGCGCCCTGAGGCGGCTTTTTACGATAGGTTGTGACACCTTACCCAAAAGGCGTCGGTGTCTGGCGCGTTTTTGCATCTTGGGTCGGGTGCAGAGGTTTGTCTATTGCATGCTTTGCCGCACCCAAGAAAAACGTCTTGAAGCGGAAGAATCGCAAGGGATGTTTGACGTGGTTGGAAACTATACTGCGAGGTCCAGGGCCGCGCTGAGCAAGGTTTGTGCGTAGGCGGTTTGGGGGCTGTCGAAAATATCGGCGGCGCTGCCCATCTCCACGATGTCCCCGTCTTTCATCACCGCCACTTCGTGGCTCATCGCGCGCACCACGTTGAGATCGTGGCTGATGAAGAGGTAGGCGAGTTTGTATTTTTGTTGCAGCTCTCGGAGCAGATCGACGATTTGCACCTGAACGGTCATGTCGAGCGCGCTTGTCGGCTCATCGAGCACCACCAGTTTCGGGCGCAGGATCATGGCGCGGGCGATGGCGATGCGTTGACGCTGTCCGCCGGAGAATTCGTGGGGGTAGCGGTCCATCGTGGCGGGGTCGAGACCCACCTCGTGCATCACCTCGGCCACCAGATCGCGCGTGGGGCGGCCACCTGGGGTGCCATGCACGCCCAACCCTTCGGCGATGATCTGTTCGCAGGTCATGCGCGGGCTCAGCGAGCCGAACGGGTCCTGAAAGACGATCTGCATGTCGGCGCGGCGGCGGCGCAATTCCCGCGTGGACCATTCGCTCATGTACTGCCCGTCGAACTTGATCCCGCCCTGAGAGGCGATGAGGCGCATCACGGCCATGGCCAGCGTGGTTTTGCCGGACCCGCTTTCGCCGACGATGCCCAGGGTTTCGCCTTCGCGCACGTTCAGTGTGGCCTCATTGACGGCCTTGACGTGCCCCACGGTGCGTTTGAGCAGGCCCTGTTGGATCGGGAACCAGACGCGCAGGGCTTCGGTTTCGATGAGCGCCTTGGCGCCGTCGGGTACAGGCAGGGGGGCGCCGCCCGGGCGGGCGCCGATCAGTTTCTTGGTGTAGGGGTGGCGTGGGTTGGTGAAGATGGTTTTGGTGGGGCCGGCTTCGACCACCTCGCCGTCTTTCATCACGCAGACCTTGTCGGCGATGCGTTCGACGATGGTGAGGTCATGGGTGATGAAGAGAAGGCCCATCCCTTCCTCTTTTTGGATCCGCGCCAGCAGGTCAAGGATTTGCGCCTGAATGGTCACGTCGAGCGCGGTGGTGGGTTCATCGGCGATGAGGATGTCGGGTTTGTTGGCCAAGGCCATGGCGATCATCACGCGCTGTCGCTGACCGCCGGAGAGCTGATGAGGATAGGCGTTGAGGCGGCTTTCGGGATCGCGGATGCCAACCATATGAAGCAGTTCAATCACGCGCTGGCGGGCGGCGTCATCGACGAGGCCTTGGTGCAGGGCGAGGCTTTCGCGGATTTGCTTTTCCAGCGTGTGGAGCGGGTTGAGCGAGGTCATCGGCTCTTGGAAGATGAAGCTGATGTCGTTGCCTCGGACGGCGCGCAGATCCCGCTCTGACGCGCCGATCATTTCGCGCCCCTCATAGGTGACCGACCCGCCCACGCGGGCGGCGGCGGGTTGCAGGTTCACGGTGGAGAGCGCGGTCATGGATTTGCCCGACCCGCTTTCGCCCACGAGGGCCACGGTTTCGCCCCGGTCGAGTGTGAAGGACACGCCGCGCACCGCGTGCACATCCTGGCCGTCCTGACGGAAGGTGACCGTGAGGTTGTTGACCGTCATCAGGCTCATTCGAAGGTCTTTCTTGGGTCGAACGCGTCGCGCACGCCCTCAAAAATGAAGACGAGCAGCGACAGCATGATGGCAAAGGCGAAAAACGCGGTGAAGGCGAGCCAGGGCGCCTGGAGGTTCTGTTTGGCTTGCAGGGTCATCTCGCCCAGGGACGGCGAGGAGGACGGCAGGCCAAAGCCCAGAAAATCGAGCCCGGCCAGTGTGCCGATGGTGCCTGTGATGATGAAAGGCAGCAGCGTGACCGTGGCGACCATCGCGTTGGGCAGCATGTGGCGGAACATGATCGTGAGGTTGGACACGCCAAGCGCGCGGGCCGCACGGACATATTCGAGGTTGCGGGCGCGCAGGAATTCGGCGCGGACCACGCCCACAAGGCCCATCCAGCTGAAGAAGACGAGGATGCCCACCAGAAGCCAGAAACTGCGCGGGAGGATCGCGAAGAGGATGATGATCACGTAAAGCTGCGGTGTGGAGGCCCAGATCTCGATGATGCGTTGGAATATGAGGTCGGTGAGGCCGCCGAAGAAGCCCTGGATCGCGCCTGCGAAAATGCCGATCATGCTGGACAATGCGGTGACGATCAGGGTGAAGAGGACCGACAGGCGGAAGCCGTAGATCACGCGCGCCATCACGTCGCGTTTGGTGCCGTCGGTGCCCAGCCAGTTTTGTTCATTGGGGGGCAGGGGGGCTGCACCGGGGCGGTCGACGGGGGTGTCGTAGCTGTAGGGAATGAGGGGCCAGAGGGTCCAGCCTTTCACGATATCGGCCCCGTCCACCACGCCATCTGCGGCGTCTTCGATGATCCCGTCGGGGTCGTCAAAGCAGTCTTCGAGCCCACCTGAAATGATGAGGCACTCGACCTCCGGGTCGGAATAGATCGCTTCTGTCGCGAAGTCGCCGCCGAAGGCGGTCTCGGGGTAGAAGTTGAAGATTGGGGTGTAGTAGTCGCCCCGGTACTGCACGAGGATCGGTTTGTCATTGGCGACAAATTCCGCGGGCAGCGTGATCAGGAACAGGATCGAAAAGATGATGAGCGACCAATAGGCGCGCTTGTTGGCTTTGAAATTGCGCCAACGGCGTTGGTTGATCGGGGAAAGTGCCATTTGCCTCAGCCCTGCCGCGTTTCAAAGTCGATGCGCGGGTCGACGAGGACGTACATCAGGTCGCTGAGGATGTTCACCAAAAGGCCGATGAGACCAAAGAGAAAGAGCGTGCCGAACATGACCGGGTAATCGCGGCTTATCGCGGCCTCAAAGCCAAGCCGGCCCAGACCATCGAGCGAAAAGATGGTTTCAATCAGCAGGGAAGAGCCGAAGAAGACGCCGATGAACACCGCCGGGAAGCCCGCGATCACGATCAGCATCGCGTTGCGGAACACATGGCCATAAAGCACGCGGCCCTCGCCCAGGCCCTTGGCGCGGGCGGTCATCACGTATTGCTTTTTGACCTCATCCAGGAAGGAGTTTTTGGTCAGCAAGGTCAGCGTGGCGAAGGCCGAGATGGTGGAGGCGGTGACAGGCAGGATGATGTGCCAGAGATAGTCGAGGATTTTGCCCATGACGGTCAGATCGGCGAAATTGTCGGATGTCAGCCCCCTGAGCGGGAAGATCTGGAAATAGCTGCCGCCTGCGAAAAGCACCACCAGCATGATGGCAAAGAGAAACGCGGGGATGGCGTAGGCCGCGATGATGATGCCCGATGTCCAACTGTCAAAGCTGGTGCCGTCGCTCACGGCTTTGCGGATGCCCAGAGGGATGGAAATGAGATAGGCGATCACCGTGGACCAGAGGCCAAGGGTGATCGAGACGGGCATTTTGTCGAGCACCAGGTCTGTCACCTCGGCCGAGCGGAAATAGCTCTCTCCGAAATCGAAGCGCATGTAGTTCCACATCATGTCGACGAAGCGTTCGAGCGGGGGTTTGTCCAGCCCGTATTGGGCGCGCAATTCGTCGATGAATTCCTGTGGCAGACCGCGGGCACCGGCATAGGCGCTGTCTTCGTTTTCCGACAGCGTGGCGTCTTCGGCCCCGCCGGAGAAGCCGGCGAAGACGTCGCCCTGACCTTGCATTTCGGCGATGATCTGCTCCACCGGGCCGCCGGGCACGAATTGCACCAAGGCGAAATTGATCACCATGATCCCAAAAAGCGTGGGGATGATCAGAAGCAATCTGCGCAGGATATAGGCGCCCAAATGCGGATCCTTTCTTGCGTCGGGTCAGATTACTTCAGGGCGCCAGAGGCCTTCAACGCGGCCTCTTTTTCGGGGTTCACCCACCAGAAGTCCAGCGTGCCGAGCGAAAAAGGCGGGATCGTGTCGGGGTGTTCATACATGTCCCAATAGGCCACCCAGTGATTGGGCTTGTAGCCTTGGGGCACCACGATGAACTCATGCCGCAATGCGCGGTCGAGGGCGCGGATGGTCATTTCCTCTTCCTCGCGGCTTTCCGTCAGCAGGGAGGCTTCGATGATGGCATCAACCATCGGGCTGGCGAGCCCTGCGGGATTGAAGAGCGAGAACTCTGCCGCCTCGGAGCCGAAGCGCTGATTGAGGCCGGTGCCGGTGCCCAGAAGCGACGGGTAGGCGTCGAGCACCAGGTCATAATCCCGATCCCGTTCGCGGTTGGAATATTGCGCGGGGTCGACCACCTCTAGTGTGGCGTCGATGCCCATGGCCTTGAGATTGACGATGAAGTTTTCAACGAGCGCGCGGCCCGTGGGGGAGCTTGAGGAATTGAACAGAAAGTCGATTTCAAGCGGTTCGCCCGCGGCATTGGCCAGCGTGCCGTCGCTGCCCACGGTCCAGCCGGCCTCTTGCAACAGGCGCAAGGCCTGGCGGAGGTTTTTGCGAGATGTCAGGCGATCCTCGTCCGAGACATGGGGGGTCCAGGGTTCTGTGGTGAAGACCGTCTCTGGCACCACGTCGCCCAGAGATTGCAGGAAGGCCAGTTCATCGCCCTCCGGCAGGCCCGAGGCCTCCATCACCGTGCCTGTGGAGTAGGAACCTTGCTGGGCGTGCAGGCCGTAGAGCAGCGATTTGTTGGTCCATTCGAAGTTGTAGCCAAGGGCAATCGCCTCGCGCACGCGTTTGTCTTGCAGCGCCTCGCGGCCCAAGTTGAAAACGATGCCGTTCATATCGGGCGGTGTGCCATCGGGCAGTTCTGCGCGCACCACGTCGCCGCGGGTGACGGCGGGGAATTCGTAATCGCTGGCCCATCGCTTGGGGTCGCGTTCGGTGCGGTAGGTGACTTCACCGGCTTTGAACGCCTCAAAGGCGGCGGTGCTGTCGGCGAAATATTCCAGGCGGATGCGGTCAAAATTGTGCCGTCCGCGGTTTATGGGAAGATCTTTGCCCCAATAGTCCGGGTTGCGTTTGTAGGTGATGGAGCGGTTCACATCGACCTTTTCGATCATGTAGGGCCCCGAGCCGGGTGAGGTTTCAAGGCGGCTTTCATCCAGCTTTGCGCCGGTTTCCTCGTACCATGTCTTGGACCAGACGGGCACGCCGCCCACCTGATCGATCAGGGACCGCCGGGAAATGCCTTCGGCGAAATAGAAGATGATGGTGTGATCATTGATCACTTCGGCCTTTGGAATGCGTTTGCGCACGGCCTCTGCGTAGGACCGCAGACCTTCGTCGAGCAGCAGGT
>JBCBWJ010000174.1:0-6528 GCA_039817165.1 Pseudomonadota bacterium
GATCTTCTGGACACGACGGAAGACGCGCTGCGCCAAGGCCATGTGATCGCCTGCACGCCCCGCGCGTGGGAGCGCACCAGCCAGATCATAGAGGCAATTGCCGATCGTGGCATGCGATCTGCGATGATCGCGGGGACGCTGGGTGTGGCGGTGGCGGGTGAGTTTTCCGTGATTGCGGATGACATCGCCGCATCGGTTCATGTGGGTGAAATGCTGGAGGCGGATGCGACGGCGCGTGTCGCGCTTTTTCCGCACAGTTTGCACGGTCTGAACGCGTTGGTGTTCGGGCTTGTGGGTGCGGCGAACGCGGACACGATGCCCGACATTATCGATGTGATGGAAGAGGTGCGGCACCTTTCGGACAAGCGCCCGGAGCCCGAGTTTGCCGCATTGCCGCTGGCGGAACTGTGCACGTTCGGCTTTGAAATGCTGATGACCAAGGCGCTCAAAAACGGACTGACAGAGGCATTCGCAGGCTCGCCCACCTATGCAGCCTATGCGGCGGACCGGCAGGCGGCCGGTTTGACCTGACCGGTGCCGCCCCGGTCAAAGCGCGCCGCCCGGGCGATGGGTTTTCTGGCGGAAACAGACCCTGCACTGGCGTCATTGGCGCTTTGGTGTGATGTACATGATGGGTCGGGTGACACTTGTACCAAAGGTCAAACCATCCTGATCGGACACGGTTTTGACGCGTTGCCGTTGCGCGAACAGGTCGGCGTTTTGGGCCATCATATCCTGCACGTGGCCTTGCGCCATGGGGCGCGCATGGGCGGCATGCGGCACCGGCTAGGCAAGGCTTTTGCGACAGAGACGTTCAACCTTGCGGCGGATGCATTGGTCAATGAGGTTCTGGATCATGCGGGGCATGCGTTGCCCCGTCCCGCGGTCACGCTGACATCGCTTTTGAGAGAGGTTTTGCAAACGGATACGGATCGTGCGCTGGCCACCTGGGACGCAGAACGGCTTTACCTTGCGCTGAACGCCCTTGAGAGGTCGGGCCGGGGTCGCCGCGAAGAGTACGAGACGAAAACGGCGTTTAAGCCCGATCTGGGTGAGGACGGGCAGAGCGAGGCGGGCGATGAGGCTGTCACATGGCAATCCCACGTGGCACGAGCCTTGCAGACACCCGGCGCGGCGGGCCGGGGTGTTGGTACCGTACTGGCGCGGGCGCTAGATCTGCCACGCGTCGAAACACCTTGGGAGGTGCATCTGCGGGGTCTGCTGGCCAAGGCGGCCCAACAGACACCGCGCCGGTCTTTTCGCAGGCCACGTGCGGCGTGGGTGGCAGCCGAGGCCGAGGCGCGCAGGACCGGTGGGCCCGCGCCCGTGTTCGAACCGGGGCAGGCCCGCAATCAACGGCGTCCGCGCATCGTTGTCGGGTTGGACAGTTCGGGGTCGGTTGGCGATGTGGTGCTGTCGCTCTTTGCAGCAGAGGTCGCGGGGATCGCACGGCGCAGTGGCGCGCAAACGCATCTATTGTGCTTTGACGAAACCGTTTACGACCATCTCGTGCTGGAGCCGGACGCCTGCGAGGCCGCGCTGACATCGGTGGAGTTCCGGCGCGAAGGTGGCACATCGTTCGTGGATGTCCTCGACAAGGCAAAAAGCATCGATCCATCGATTGCGGTGATCCTGACGGATCTGGACGGGCCATGCGGTGCGCCACCGCCCTTTGATGTCGTCTGGGCCACGCCGCGCCCAACGTGGTCCGAGCCGCCGTTTGGCAAGGTCCTGTCGCTGGCACGGTAGGTCGGACGGCGCGTCCGCGTCGGGTGGTGCGGTCAGAGTTGTTCTATTGCGGGAAATGCGCTTTCGACCACGGCAGGCACGAATGTGCCGTCCGGCTTTTGAGCGAACCTGAGACGGTGATAAAATTCAGCAGACCCGATATCCAAGGCATCAATAGCCCAGATGCCAAGGCTCGGAAGTGTATTCAGCCCAACCACGTAACTGGCGCCATGGTGGCAAAAGCTGTGCCAGCGTCGGTGTTGGACCAGGTCAATCCGGAAGGTGACACCCGCCGCCTTCGCGCGATACAGCATACCGGGATGTTCCGTCGCCCCGTTGGGAATGATGTCAAGCACCTGATTGGGCGGGATGAGCGGCGCGCCTGATACTTCACAAGGGCCACCATAATCCGGCCAGTTGGGCGACCACCCTTTGCTGGAGGTATTCTTGAACCCGTTGGACCAGCGCCAGTGCATGTGAAAGCAATCATGTTCACAGAGCGGAGCCATGTGGACCGCTTCGCCATTGAGGTCCATCGCGGGGGCGATGTGAATGTTGTCAAGCCGGCCCTGCTTGGCCATTTTGCGCAGCTTGGTGGCTTGATCCGGCCCGGTCTGCACCTCTTGGTAGACGGGTAAGATGAACCCGGACACAAGCGCCGGCACTTTGCGAAGGTCCGTCTTGATCCGTTCAGAACTGGCGGTGGTCACGCAACTGATCGCCGGGCTACCTGCCACGTCGATGCGGTAGTTGTCGAAGATCCGGTTCCAATAGGGGAAACCGATCGTGGTTTTCGTCAGTTCCTCATCGTCATCGACGTTTCTGTCGCTGTACATCGAGGCGTAGATCTTTTTGTTGCCCGGACTGCCATGGGCGTGGTGCATCTGCGTGGTCTTGGGGCGTTTGAACTGAATGTCGCAATTGATCTCATCGACGGGTTTGCTGGTCCAGACATTGACACGGGGATAGATGCGGACGGCCTGGGCCGCCGCAAAAGGTTCAAAATCGTCTCGTGGGCCGCAGAGTGCGAATTCCACATGCACGAGCACGGCGATGGTGCTGCTTGTCTGGTTGTCCAGCCCGGCCGTGATGGCCTTGTCGACAAATTGCGCATCCGCAACATTCGGAGGCGCGATGGCCTCAAGGCTGCCATCCGCGTGCAGCAAGAAGCCCATCAGGAGGACGATGCTTTTCTCGACGCTGGTCTGAAGGCGGTGGTAGGGGTGGCGGGTGCTTTCGGGGGCTGTCGCGTTCTGGACGTATGCGTAGCCCAGCCGGTAGGGTTCGGTCAGGGGCAGCGTGACAGGAGAACCGCCGTTGATCACACCGTCTTTCAGGCCCAGCTCTGCCACGCTCACCTCCGTCAGAACGGTGTGAGCGGTGCCATCGATCATGCGCACCAGGTTGGTGGCCTTGATGCCGCTGCCGAGGTCGAGCGCGCCGACCTGCCAATCGCCGGTATCCAGCCCATCGAAGGTGTTGCCCACGGCCTGCCCGAGGGTCAGCGCGTGCTGTCTGTCTGCAAAGCCCAAGGTGATCGGCTCGACAAGATCGTGGATGGAGTGATCTTGCACATCATCCAGCCCGTCGAGCATGTTTTTCAGTGTCTTTTGCAGGAATTCGAGTGCCGTCATGGGCCGGTGCCCCTCTCGTCCGCGGTATAGGAGGCCGTGACCAGCAGGGTCACGCCGTTCCTTGTCAGAAAGAGCGTGTCGCCCTCGTTGTTCCACACGGCCTTGCGCCGGCCCATATGGAGGGTTTGCAGATTTGCGGCAGGATCGACGGTGTCGGATGACGGATTGCCGCCGGTGTAGACGCGCAATTGTGCACCGGGGGTGAGGGTCACATCGGGCAAGGCGTAGCGGTGGTTGGCACGGTCAGAGAGTGTCGTGCCTGAAAGATCCAGCGTCTCTGTGCCGTGCCAGCCGATTTGAACGAACTCATGGTCCACGTCACTGCCCGGCGGGTCGTAATCAAAGGCGAAGCTGAAATCGCCGCGGGGCACGAAGGTGGACGCATCCACCACGAAGGGCACGGTGCGTCGGGTGGTTTCGTCGCTGGTCGCTCCGGTGATCCAGCTGACCTCAAGCAGGTTCAAACCGTCGACAAGACTGCCCTCGGACAGGATGCGGCGGAAGATGTAGCCATTGCCATCCGTCGAGATGTCAGCGGCCGCGATGGTGATCGCGGTGCCATTCAGCCGGACCTGTACGCGGCGCGCCTGACCGATGAGCATCTCGCGGGTGAACCCTGACAGGGCGATCGTGATTTCGATGGAAGCCGGGTAGACGAAGGTGAACTCGGGCCGCGGCGCAATCACTGTGACGTTCATGCCCGGCCTGTGGTCGATCTTGGCAAGTTGCGCCTCTTTGCGGGCTTTCGCCTCTTCGGCCTCGCGCACCGCTTGTTCTGCATCGGTGCGAGCGATGATCAGGGCTTTTTCCTGTTCGCGGGCGGTGAGGTAGTCGGTGATGTCATCTAGCAGGCTTTGCGGAAGCATGGTGTCGACGAAAATTGTGGCTGCTTCACCGGCCCAATCCACGACGTTGACGAAGGCGCCAAGGACCTGATCTTCGATGTCTTCGACCAGATCGAGGAAAGCGGTTATGGCATCTGTGCCACCTGTGAGCAGGGCGTTGATCTTCGTTTCGACATCTCCAAGCAAGGTGCGCACGGCGAGGGCGGCGGCGGCGGTCGCGCCGGCGATGGCAATGTCTGATGCGATGATGGCCGCCGATTGCTGCGCGTCGCCGAGGTTCTGCGCCATGATTTTCTGCCGTCCGATGAGTTGCAGACGCGCGGTGGCGAGGCTTTCCCAATCGTCCGAGAGCGCCGTGGTGATGGAGGCCATCAGGGCGGACGCGGCCTCTTGCACCGCCGACAGGGCTTCGAGGATGTCTTCGCGCAAGGCATCTGTGGCCTCATCCAGCGCGGTCGCGGCGGCGATCAGGGATTGGCGCGTCTGATCTATCGCGTCGAGCAGTCTTGTCCGCAGGTTGACCAGATCGTTCAATGTCACCGCGAGGAAGAAATCAGCAAGGCTTGGCACCACTTGGTTGGCGATAATTTCAAGGGAGTCGAGGCCGATCTCGTACATCAGCCGCGTCAGGTCCTTGACCTTGTTGAGATCGGTATTGGGGATGTTGCAGGCGATCATCTCTGCCACGGCCTGTTCGATCAACTGACCGTCCCGGAAGTTCTGCACGCGTTCGGTGGGCAAAAGCAGGTCGCGTTTGAGCGCGTGCAGTCGGTTGCGGCGATCCTCGCTCAGGACCAACGGGCCGGTCAAGAATTCAAGCGCAGTCACAATATCTGTCATCAAAATTCGGAAGGCCGAAAGGTTCTGCGCGACGTTGGGATGGCCGGGGAGCATGTCGTGCGCCAGCGTCACGGCGTCCTGCAAGAAGCGATTGTTGTCATCTTCGAGCCATGTGCGCATCTGCCCAAATTGGGTGTGGCTTGTGGTCAGGGCAGCCTCTGACACCAGCTTTTCGAAGAAGAGCACGTTGCGGACCAGAACGGTGTAGACCACTTCGCCACAGCCCGAGGACAACTTTTCAATCGAGGATTGCCGGGCCACCACGTCCAGCGGGCTGGTGATGTCATCGATCAGCAGTTCATCGAGCCGGTCGAAGATGAACTCAGAGACAGTGAGGATCGTGGGTTCTACCACCTCCGTGAGGTATTCCACGCCCGTTGGATCGTTGAGTTCCTGCTTCATCCGCGGGATCAGGTCGCCGAGGACCATCGCGTCGAGGAGTTCTGTTTTGACGAAGGCCCTCATGGCCGTGTAGCTGCGCAGACCGGACAAGGAGCCTTCGCCTTTGAACACGGTCAGCAGGTCGGACACGACATCGCCTTCGGTCAGATCAAGCGCCTCGGTGAGGCGGTCGCGCAGGACAGAGAACTGTGGTGCATAATCCGCGATCAGATCATCCGGGCCCTGCGAGATCAGGTAATCGACGGCCGCGGCAGTGTCGATGCTGACCACGGTGCGATCGAGCGCGGCAGAGACCTCTTCTACGGCCCAAGCGGGGGCGGGTGGCAGAAGCGCCGATGCGGCCTGCGTGCTGGCGCTGCCGAGGATGGAATTGCTGATGCCGATATCGGCGAAGACCTCATCAAGTTGGCCCTTGATCTCGAGCCCAAGAGTGGCGGCACACCAGAAGAGCGTGAGCGGTGGTTTGAACCGGTCAAATTCGCCGCCGTCCACGATGTCGATGATGGCCGAGGCATGACCGATGATCTTGCCTATGTCATCGTAGTCGACCCGACCCTTGTCGAGAATATCGGTGAGTGCGCGTATCTCTGTGCGAAGCGCCGCTTTTGCGGCATCGTCGAGGCTGATCCCGGTCAGAAGTTCGTAGAGATCGGCGAACGCCGCTGACATACGGCCTATGGCCGTGTCCACCAGCCGGTCGAGAATGAAGCGCTGGAACTGTTGAACGGTGTTGTCGGCGAGGATGTCGATGATTTCCTGCGCGTCGAGCAGATTGCCTTTGGCATAGCTGGCCCGGCCCAGATCATAGGCGGTCAGAACCACGAGCGACAAAGAGAAATCCAGCGCGAGCCCCAGGTGGGGCGGCGTGCCAATATCGCGCGCGCGCATTTGGGTCTGCAACTCTGTGCTGATGCGCAGTGTGGACCGGGTCAGCGCGCGGCGCAGGTTGCGAAACCCGGCATCGCAGTAGAAATCCCATCCGCAGCCGCCGCCCAGACCCGCATTCGCGCCAAAGCCGAAGCGAAAGCCGGGCTCTTCTTGCTGCATGTCAAAGACCACGTGGACATAGCCGTCGACCA
>JBCBWJ010000175.1:0-6514 GCA_039817165.1 Pseudomonadota bacterium
CATGGGATCGTGATGGCCGCGCTGATGCTGTCTGTGAGCGCGCTCTACGACCGCGTGGGGAGCACCGAGATTGCGGCCTTCGGCGGGGTTGCCATGCGCATGCCGGTTTTGGGGTTTCTGGTGATGATGTTCATTCTTGCGGCGCTGGCCGTGCCGGGGACCTCTGGCTTTCTGGGGGTGTTTTTGACGATGGTGGGGGTTTTTGACGTCCATGTCATCGTGGCGCTTTTGACCCTTTTGGGCATTGTGATCTCGGCGGCGGGGCTTTTGAGCCTTTTCAAGCGCGTGATCTTTGGTCCGCTGATCAAACAGAGCCTCAAGAGCTTGCATGATCTGGATCGGCGAGAGGCGGGTGTGTTTGCGGTGCTTTTGGGGATGATCCTGTATCTTGGGCTCTTTCCCGGCGTGATCACGGATCGCACAGGCGTGACGGTTGAGGCCTTGGTCATCGGCTATGAGGAAGCGCAGGCCTCTCAGCGTGCCGCGTCTGAATGAGCGGGCGGGTGCCTCCGGCGGGAGTATTTTTGGCAAGATGAACGAGGGGGGGTGGCCACCGGGGTATCTGCGGCGCGTTTTGGACGAGGTCGACAGCACCAATGCCTATGCCGCGCGGGAGGCCGGCGGTGTCACGGGGCCCACCTGGATCATGGCGCGCCGGCAGACGGCGCCTAGGGGGCGGCGCGGGCGCGGATGGGTGGCGCCTGAGGGCAATTTCGCCGCCACGCTGATCCTGCGCCCCGATGGGCCGATAGAGCAGGTGGCGTTGCGGTCGTTTGTGGCTGCATTGGCGCTTTTTGATGCGCTGGTGGCGGTGACCGGGCGGGCGGAATGTTTCGCGCTCAAATGGCCCAATGATGTGTTGCTCAATGGCGGCAAACTGGCCGGGATATTGCTGGAAAGTGCCGGGATGGGCGGTGCGGTGCCGCATGTGTTGATCGGGATCGGGGTGAATTTGAAGGCCGCCCCTGAGGCCGCAGAGGTCGAGGCGGGTGCTGTGCGGCCTGTGGCGCTTTTGTCTCAGACGGGTGTGGCGGTCGATCAGGAGACGTTTCTGGAGCATCTGGCCGCGGCCTATGCGGCGCGTGAGCAGGCCTTTGTCACTTATGGGTTCGCGCCGGTGCGAGAGGCTTGGCTGGCGCGGGCGGCGCGGTTGGGCGAGGTGATCACGGCGCGCACCGGCCGCTCGGAGGTGACCGGGACGTTCGAGACAGTGGACGAGGCCGGTCGACTTGTTCTAAAGACGCGCGATGGGCGGCAGGCAATCCCTGCGGCTGACGTTTTCTTCTAAAGCGGGGCAGGTGCCATGCTTCTGGCCATTGATTGCGGCAACACCAATACGGTCTTTTCGATCTGGGACGGGTCCGAGTTTCTGTGCACATTGCGCACCTCGACCCATCATGCCCGCACGGCGGATGCGTATTTTACCTGGTATTCCACTTTGGTGAAGCACTATGGCCTGGATGTGGACATCACGGATGTGATCATTTCCTCGACCGTGCCCCGGGTGGTGTTTAATCTGCGGGTCTTCACCGATCGCTTCTTTGGATGCAGACCTTGGGTGGTGGGCAAGCCGGATTGCGCTTTGCCGGTGGACCCGCGTGTCGATGAGGGCACGCTTATTGGTCCGGACCGGTTGGTCAACTCAGCGGGTGCGTTTGACCGCCATGGGGGCAACCTGATCGTGGTGGATTTCGGCACGGCCACCACCTTTGACGTGGTCGCAGATGATGGCGCTTATGTGGGCGGTGTGATCGCCCCGGGGGTGAACCTGTCGCTCGAGGCGTTGGGGGCGGCCGCGGCGGCCTTGCCACACATCGACGTGACAAAACCGAGCCATGTGATTGGCACCAACACGGTTGATTGCATGCAATCGGGTGTGTTTTGGGGCTACGTGGGCCTCGTGAACGGAATTTGTGCGCGCATCAAGGGCGAATACAACGCGCCGATGCGGGTGATTGGAACTGGCGGGCTTGCGCCGCTTTTTGCGCAAGGAAGTGACATGCTCTTTGATACGATCGAAGAGGATCTGACAATGCATGGGCTCACAGTGATCCATGCGCATAATGTGAAAGGCTAAATCAGCAAAATGAGCAGTGAACGTGTGGTCTATCTGCCCCTCGGCGGGGCGGGTGAAATTGGCATGAATGCCTATGTGTATGGGGTGGGTGCGCCGGGCAAGGAGCGGTTTATCCTGGTCGATCTGGGGGTGACCTTTCCGGATATGGATGGCACGCCGGGGGTCGATCTGATCTTTCCCGATATTGCCTGGCTTGAGGCCCGCAAAGATCGGCTTGAGGCGGTGATCATCACCCACGCCCATGAGGATCATGTGGGCGCTGTGGCGCATTACTATGACCGGTTGGGCGCGCCGATTTATGCGCGCGCTTTTACCGCCAATATCGCGCGGCGCAAGATGGATGAGCGCGGCCATCCAGAGCGGGCGGTGATCACCGCGAGCGCCTGGCCCGAGGTGGTGGAGCTGGGCCCTTTCAAGGTGGGGTTCGTGCCGATCTCGCATTCGATCCCGGAAAGTTCCGGTCTGGTGATCGACACAGCCGGTGGGCGGATCGTGCATTCGGGTGATTTCAAGATCGACCCGGATCCTGTTGTGGGGGAGGCGTTCGACGAGGGGCTTTGGACGTCGCTTTCGGAGCCGGGTGTGATGGCGTTGATGTGTGACAGCACCAATGTGTTCACCCATCAAGAGGGGCGCTCCGAGAGCACGCTGGGGCCGGATATTGAGGCGTTGATTGCGTCCTGCAAGGGCATGTTCGTTGCCACGACCTTTGCCTCGAACGTGGCGCGGGTGAAGACGCTGGCGGAGGCGGCAGACCGTGCTGGGCGGTCGGTGTGTCTGATGGGACGCGCGATGCGGCGGATGATCGAGGCCTCGGTGGAGACGGGTGTTTTGAAAGGCTTTCCCAAGACAGTGAACCCGGAGGACATCAAAAACATCCCGCGCGAGAACCTGGCGTTGATCGTGACAGGGTCGCAGGGCGAACGGCGCGCGGCGTCGGCACAATTGGCGCAAGGAAAATACAATGGCGTGGAGTTGAAAAACGGCGACACGTTCCTTTTTTCGTCGAAGACCATTCCCGGCAATGAGCGCGGAGTGAACCGGATCATCAATCTTTTCAGTGAGATGGGTGTGGATGTGATCGATGACAGTTCTGGGCGCTATCACGTGTCCGGCCATGCCAACCGGCCGGATTTGCAGCGTTTGCATCAGATTGTGAAGCCCAGGATCGTGGTGCCCATGCATGGCGAGCACCGGCATTTGCGCGAGCATGTGAAGCTGGCCAAGTCGGGGCAGTTTGAGGCGGTTTTGGCGCCCAACGGCACGATGATCGAGCTGACCGGCCCGAGCGCTTCGGTGGCGGAGTATGTGGAGACAGGCCGGGTCTATCTGGACGGGCATGTGCAGGTGGGCGCGCTGGACGGGATTGTGCGAGACCGGATCCGCATGGCGCTCAACGGGCATGTGATGGTGAACCTGATTTTGGATGAGGATGATGAGCCGCTGGGCGACCCTTGGTGCGAGGTGATGGGCCTCGCGGAGGAGGGCAGCAGCCGCGCGCCTTTGGTCGATATTCTGGAGGAAGATCTCAGCCAGTTCATCGGGCGGGCGGGCGACAAGACGCTGACCGATGACGCCAAGATCGAAGAGGGGATGCGCCGCGTGGTGCGCCAGACCGCACAGCTCGAGATTGGCAAAAAGCCCGAGGTGACGGTGATTGTCAGCCGGTTGAGTTGAGGGGTGCGCGCCTCGGCTGAGGCCAGGGGCGCGCGTGTCGGTACATCAGCCGGGCGATCAGCAGGGGCCGGTTCGGTATCCGCCCTGTCCGTCGGCATAGGCGCATTCGTTGCGCGCTGTGTTGCTTGCGATCAGCGTGCCTGCGGCGGCGCCGGCCAGCGTGCTGGCCGCGAGCCACCCGTCGTCCAGATCAAGGATCGTGCCTGCGATAAAGCCGGTGCCTGCGCCGATGGCCGCGCCGCCGACTTGGCGGTCCTGTTGCGGGCTGAGGCAGCCGGCGAGGACCAGGGGAAGCGTCAGGAGAGTGGGGGTGAGGAGGCGTCTGAGCCTGTGATTGCGCATGGGTTTGCCTTTCTGCGATGGTCTTGCAGGGCAGGGTAGGCCGTCCGGGTAGGGGCTGGAATACGCGTGAAACCGCTGGGCGGACCCTTGCCTTTCGGGCGGTGTCAGCGTGGCGGATCTTCGCTGGCGCTTTGACCGGGCAGGGGGTTTCCGGGCGCGATCAGGGTCTCGGAAACGGGTGCTGGGGCTGGGTCGTCCTGGGGGCCTTGGAGGCGCATTTCCCGGATGCCGATATAGATGCCGCTCAGGATCACCAGCACCATGCCGATGACGGTGTTCAGCGGCGGGACCTCGGCCCAGATGACCCAGGCCATGGTCGTGGCGATGGGCAGGTAGCTGTAGTCAAAGAGCGAGATTTTGCTGGGTTCGGCCACCTGGTAGGCGCGCGAGAGCAGCACGTAGCCCACGAGGCCTGACAGCCCAAGGGCGATGAGCGCGATGGCATCAGCGGCGGGGATGGCGGGGAACTGCCACCGCATGTGGGAAAACTCTGGCCCGAAGGTGAAGATCTGGTTCATCGCGTACCCCATGCCCAGCACCACGGGTCCTGACCATACGAGCGTGTATAGTCCCACGGAAAGGCTCGATTCCCGGTCGCCGATGTGACGGGCGAGGATTTGGGAGGCGGCATAGAGCACCGCCGAAAGGAGCGGCAGCACAGAGATCCAGGTGAAGACAGAGCCGGTGGGGTTGATGGCGATGAGCACGCCGAGGAACCCCATCCCAAGCGCGCCCGCACGGTGCGGCCCGATGCGTTCGCCCAGGAACACCACGGCCATCAGCGCGATGATGAGCGGGGCGGAGAAGAAGATTGTCGTGGCCTCGGCCAGCCCCATGAACGGGAAGGCCATGTAGAACACGGCAAAGCCCACGGCAAAGAGCGCGCCGCGGATGAGATGGACAAACATGAGGCGCGTGCGCAGCATCCGCCATCCGCCCAAAGCCAGGATCAGCGGGACCAGCACCACGACCGCCATGCAAGAGCGCAAGAAGAGCAAAAACCAGATCGGGTAGGCGGGCAGGTACTCCTTCATCAGTGCGTCCTGGACCGCAAAGAAGCTCATGCCGATGACCACGCAAGCGATGCCGGTGAGGGTGCGCGAGCTGGTTGGGAGGGGGGTCGAGACCTGCGTCATTGGCCTTAGGTAGGCGTTTGACGCGGGCTGTCTTGTTTGTTTGCGACGGCGTGTCGCAAATGGCCGCTCGCCGCTCCCTTCGGGCGCGTCTCGCGGGTGGTGGGGGGGGCTTCGCTGCGCTCAGCCCCCCGTCCTTTGTTCAGTCGCGGTTCATGCGGTTTTCGATGAGGTCATCGACCACCGAAGGGTCGGCCAGCGTGGAGGTGTCGCCCAAGGCGCCGAAATCATCTTCGGCGATCTTGCGCAGGATGCGGCGCATGATCTTGCCCGAGCGTGTTTTGGGCAATCCGGGCGCCCATTGGATGAGATCGGGTGAGGCGATGGGGCCGATTTCCTGACGGACCCAGCCGCGCAGTTCCTTGCGCAGTTCCTCGGAGGGCGCTTCGCCGGTCATCAGCGTCACATAGCAGTAGATGCCCTGACCTTTGATGTCATGGGGGTAACCCACAACGGCCGCTTCCGACACTTTGGCGTGGGCCACGAGCGCGCTTTCCACCTCTGCTGTGCCCATGCGGTGGCCGGAGACGTTGATCACGTCGTCGACGCGGCCGGTGATCCAGTAATCGCCATCTTCGTCGCGCCGGCAGCCATCGCCGGTGAAATAGTAGCCTTTGTAGTCGGAGAAATAGGTCTTCTCGAACCGCTCATGGTCTTCCCAGACGGTGCGCATCTGGCCGGGCCAGCTGGATTTGATGCAGAGCACGCCCTCGACCCCGTTGCCGGTGATCTCTTCGCCCGAAGTTGGATCGAGCACGAGGGGTTCCACGCCGAAAAACGGCTTCATCGCGGAGCCGGGTTTGGTGGCATGGGCGCCGGGCAGAGGCGTCATCAGGTGCCCGCCTGTTTCGGTTTGCCACCAGGTGTCGACGATGGGGCAGCGCCCGCCGCCCACCACGTCATTGTACCAGTTCCAGGCCTCGGGGTTGATGGGCTCGCCCACGGTGCCCAGAATGCGCAGATCGCTCAGGTCGCAGCCTTCGACAAAGCTGTTGCCCTGGCCCATCAGTGCGCGGATGGCGGTGGGGGCGGTGTAGAATTGGTTGACCTTGTGCTTTTCGCAGACCTGCCAGAAGCGTGAGGCATCGGGGTAGGTGGGCACGCCTTCGAACATCAGCGTTGTGGCGCCGTTGGCCAAGGGGCCGTAGACGATGTAGCTGTGGCCGGTGATCCAGCCCACATCTGCGACGCATGCGTAATCGTCGTCTTCGCGCAGGTCGAAGACGTTTCGGTGCGTGTAGCTCGCGTAGGTGAGGTAGCCGCCGCTGGTGTGCACGACGCCCTT
>JBCBWJ010000176.1:0-6512 GCA_039817165.1 Pseudomonadota bacterium
TTGGCATGCTCGTATTGGGCTTCCAGTTCGAGGATCAAGGGCATCAGGGTTTCTGATACGAACCGACCGCCGAATTGACCGAAGCGGCCCTTTTCGTCCGGTCCGTTCATGAAGGAGTTGAAAAGATCATCCATCGCGCGCCATCCCTGAAAGTTCAAAGGTTGAATATGGGACGCCGCACGGATTTTCCAGTGCAAAGCGGCGCGGCAAAGTCGCCACTCGCCGCTCCCTTGCGGGCGCGTCTCGTGGTGCCCCAGGTGCAGCTATTGCATCGCGCGCCAGGGTTTGGGCATCAGCACATAACGGTTGTTGATGAAAATCAGCCCGTCAAAGGCCATGCCTGATCTTTGACCGGGCTCCACAAACTTGAAACGGTAAATTGGAAAGCCACCCTGCATCATGGCGCGCACCTCTTTGTACCCGCCGGGAAAATCCGCCAGTTCCGGCACGCCCGCACGCAGCCCATCGGTGGTGGACCCCCAGAGCAGAACTTCGGTCTGGCCAGGATTGGGTCCGATTGCCACGCCGGGTTTGAACATCTCGCGATACATGCCCACCAGTGCGTCCGCAAGTGGGGCTGTATAGACCGCGCGGATCTCGTCTTCGGTCGGGCGCATCCCCGCTGTCAAGGCCACCCGGTCAGCCCCTTGATCCAGAAACTGGTGCAGGAAGGCGCGTGCATGGGCCGATGACCCAGGCGCGTCCGGCGAACTACGCTTGCTTGAATGGACTACCTCCAGGAGACTGACGCCAGGGTTGCGCGCACAGTAGCCCGCCACATTGCTCAGAACCACCCGGGCATTGTCCATCCGAACGATCGATGCATTGCCGTTCTGCTTGTCGAGGTACCCAATCAACCAGCCCGCCAGAAGCACCTTGTCGGCATCACTGACCCGTCCCAGGATCTCAAGGCAGTTCTCCGAGCCGTGAAACCCCTCGGCTTTCGCCGTTGCTGGGATCATCAGGGCGGTGGCAAGCACAGCCGTCGCGAAATAGCGCATGGGGTTTTCCTTCCAAATGTTCCGGAAGGGTACGAAGCGCGTGTGCGGTCTGTCCAGCCGCAATCCGTGTCAGGCTCGGGCCGCCGCCACGAAGGCGTGCATCAGGTCGCGGTCCTTGATCCCCGGCGCTGTTTCCACACCGGACGCGACATCGACCTGTGTGGCGCCCGTTTGGTGCACAGCTTCAGTCACATTGGACACCACCAACCCGCCCGCCAGAAGCCACGGCACTTCGATGGCGCGCCCGGCCAAAAGCGACCAGTCAAACGTCACTGCGTTGCCGCCGGGGCGATCGGCCCCCTTGGGCGGCTTTGCATCGATCAAAAGCTGGTCGGCCACAGCCGCATAGGCCTCGATTTGTGCCAAGTCGCTCTCGCCCGCAATCCCGATGGCCTTCATCACCGGCAGACCGAACCTGGCTTTCACATCCGCCACGCGCGCGGGGCTTTCCGACCCGTGCAATTGCAGGATATCCGGTTTCACCCGATCCACCAGCGCCGCCAACACGGCGTCATCTTCATTCACCACCAAAGCCACGTTTCGCACGCGCTCCGGCACATCCGCGATCAATCCCGCGGCGTGATCAAACGAGACATAGCGCGGAGATTTGGGAAAGAAGTTAAACCCAAGGTAGTCCGCCCCGGCCGCAGCAGCATCCGCTACATGACCCGCGTCGGTCAGCCCGCAAATTTTCACTTTAACCTGTGACATGGGCGCTGGCTTAGCTGGCCTTGTCAAGAAGCGCCAGAACTTCGTCCTTGCCATCGTCGCCGTTCGCTTTGAGGCGCTTGATCTCGGCCTTCATACGCTCCATCTCGCGCTTTTGCCGGGCCGCTGCGGCACGTTCGCTCGCCTCACGGATCCATTCCCAGATGAAGCCCAGAACAAGCCCGCCCAGAATGCCCGCAAAAATCACCACGAACAGCGGCACATCATAGCTCACGTTCAACCCGGCAATCTGCGCCAATTCCGTGGGCAAGGCCTTCACCGTAACACTGCCGCGATTGGCCATCGCAATCACAATCAACACCACGGCAATCGACGCCAGAATGGCGTAGCGGATGTATCTCATCAGGACTTTCCGTTCAGACGGTCACGCAACAGCTTGCCGGTCTTGAAAAACGGCACGTGCTTTTCTTCCACGTCCACAGACGCCCCGGTGCGCGGGTTGCGCCCGGTGCGCGCATCGCGCTTCTTGACCGAAAACGCGCCGAAGCCGCGCAATTCAACCCGATTGCCAGACGCCATCGCATCTGTGATCTCGTTGAAAATGGTGTTCACGATGCGCTCCACATCGCGCTGGAACAGGTGCGGGTTTTCATCGGCAATCTTTTGAATGAGTTCCGACCTGATCATCGCGCGTCTCCCTGGGCAGTCTTTTGGCCGGATGTTTTTCCGGCTCTAGGAATTGGTAAACTATAGGTACAAATCAAAAAAACGAAAATAGCCCGCCTGACAGGGAATCCATTATTCCGCCGGATATCGCAGGAAAATCCCACGATTTTTGGGTCAAATCCTGATCAAAGCCGAAATGCTGCGCGTGCACCGCAGGGTTGAAAACCCAAGTCAGGTGATGATTCGCTTGGTTCATATCGCCGCGGCAAAGGCCCTTTGCACAGGCATCCAGCCAAGGCGCGTCACGCGCGGGTCCGCAGGATCAAACCACAAAAAAAGGGACCAACGCGCGGCTGGTCCCTTTCGAAACTTTCAAAGACGCGGTTACTTGTCTTCGTCGCCCTTGAGGGCCGCACCCAGGATATCGCCCAGCGATGCGCCAGAATCGGACGAGCCATACTGTTGCACGGCTTCCTTTTCCTCGGCGATCTCGCGCGCTTTGATCGACAGGCCCAGACGGCGGGTTTTGCCGTCCACATTGGTCACACGCACGTCGACCTTGTTGCCGACAGAGAACCGCTCAGGGCGCTGCTCGGCACGATCACGGCTGAGGTCAGAGCGGCGGATGAAGGACTTCATGCCCTCGTATTCCACCTCGATGCCGCCATCCTCGATGGACGTCACTTCGACCGTGATGATCGAGCCGCGCTTCACGCCGTCAACCGCTTCGGCGAACTTGTCACCACCCAGCGCTTTGATGGACAGCGAAATGCGCTCTTTCTCCACGTCGATCTCAGAGACGACCGCCTGAACCACATCGCCTTTGCGGTAGCTCTGGATCGCGTCTTCGCCACGCTCGTCCCAGCTGAGGTCCGACAGGTGCACCATGCCGTCGATTTCGCCGTCGAGACCCACGAACAGACCGAACTCGGTGATGTTCTTGACCTCGCCTTCGACTTCGGCGCCAACGGGATGGGTTTCTTCGAACACTTCCCAAGGGTTGCGCATCGTCTGCTTGAGGCCAAGCGACACGCGGCGCTTGGTGCCGTCGATTTCCAGAACCATCACTTCCACTTCCTGAGAGGTAGAGACGATCTTGCCCGGATGGACGTTCTTCTTGGTCCAGGACATCTCGGAGACGTGCACCAGACCTTCGACACCCGGCTCCAGCTCAACAAAGGCACCGTAATCGGTGATGTTGGTCACGCGGCCCGTATGTACGGATTCCAGCGGGAATTTCGCGGCCACCAGATCCCATGGATCGTCCTGCAGCTGCTTCATGCCCAGCGAAATGCGGTGCGTTTCCTTGTTGATCTTGATCACCTGCACCTTGACGGTCTCGCCAATGTTGAGGATCTCGGACGGGTGGTTGACCCGGCGCCACGCCATATCGGTGACGTGCAGCAAACCGTCCACACCGCCCAGATCGACGAACGCGCCATACTCGGTGATGTTCTTGACCACACCGTCGACGGCCTGGCCCTCGGTCAGGTTGCCGATCACTTCGGCGCGCTGTTCGGCACGGCTTTCCTCGAGGATCGCGCGACGCGACACAACGATGTTGCCCCGGCGACGGTCCATTTTCAAAATCTGGAACGGCTGCTTGAGACCCATCAGAGGGCCCGCATCACGCACCGGACGCACATCCACCTGAGAGCCGGGCAAGAACGCCACGGCACCGCCCAGGTCGACCGTAAAGCCACCCTTGACGCGGTTGAAGATCGCACCCTCAACACGGGCGTCATCAGCATAGGCCTTTTCCAGACGATCCCAGGCTTCCTCACGCCGCGCCATTTCGCGGCTGATGACGGCCTCACCGCGGGCATTTTCCGCCGCGCGCAGATACACCTCAACCTCATCGCCAACAGCGATTTCAGGGGCTTCACCTGGATTTGCAAATTCTTTGAGCTCGACACGGCCTTCCATCTTGTAACCGACGTCGATGATGGCTTGTCCTGCCTCTACGGCGATGACCTTGCCTTTGACAACAGACCCTTCCTCGGGCGTGTCCATTTCGAAGCTTTCGTTCAGGAGGGCTTCGAATTCCTCCATCGATGTGTTTTGAGCCATGTGGCGTTTCTATCCTTGGTTTCAGGTTTTTCAGGCCGGGCGGTTGGATCCACCGGTCTTTACGGTTTCGATTGGTCTGAGGCCGTCCACATGCAACAAAAAATGAAGGGCCGCGAGAAATCCCCGGCCCTGCTCTTCGTGTCGCGGTCTGACATGCCGCTTCGACAGGGCGGCGTATAAGACAACTCACCTGCCTTGGCAAGGGGGCGCTCTGCGTCTGCGCTTGCCGCAAACAAAGCGGCGACAGGCTATGGACCACCCCGGAAACACGTCACATCCCGAGACGCAGCGACGCCTTCACGTTCAGAGCGCTTCACCCTTTTTCAGCAACTCATCAATCAACTCTCGCTGAATGCCCGGGCTGTCACCTCCGTTGAACTGCATCGCTCCTCCCGAATAGAGCGTGCCATAGGTCAGGGCCGCGTTCACCGTCTGCCCCAGCGCAGAGATGAATTGATCCTTCTGCAACGGCGAAAGCGGATGAATAAACGCACTCCAGAGCGTGTTGTTGGCAATGGCATAACGGGCATCGAGCGCACTGTCGAAATTGGCCTGCATCATACGCATCAGATCCTCTTCGCTCAGATCCGCCACATCCGCCACCGGCACCATCGCGCGCATTCGGTCAGAGGCCGGATCGACCACGACCAACACGGTGACCTGCGCAATGTTGAGAACAAACCCCGGCCCCTGCGGCTGCGCATCGGGGTCCAGCGCGAAAATAATGCGCCCCAGCTTTTCATAGGTCATGGGCCCTTCGGCTTCGGCCTCAACCTCGGGCGTTTGCGTCTCTTGCGCCTGCAATGGCAGGCTCATCGCAGCGATCAAAACAAGCGGGATCAATCGGAATATCATCAGCGGTCTCCGGTCTGGGTCTGGTCCTAGTGTAGTCCAACCGCTCCCGCACGCGACACACAACACAGTGACCGCGCAGTGACCGGACCGTCAGGCCGCGTCTGCGGCCACCGCCCGGATCCGTTCTATCATCGCGCGCAACCCGTTGGACCGCTGCGCCGACAGATGATCATTGAGCCCCAGCCGCGCCAGCTCGCGCGCCGCATCGACACGGGCCACATCTTCAAGGGCCACGTCGTTGTAAAGCGCCTTCAGAACCGCGATGAGCCCGCGCACGATCATCGCGTCGCTGTCCCCCTGAAAGGTGAACTTACCGCTTTCAATGCGCGGATGCAGCCATACCTGACTGGCGCAGCCATCGACCTTGGTCGCCGGCACCTTCAGCGCCTCATCCAGCGCCGTCATCGCCTTGCCGCGATCAATCACATAGCGATAGCGGTCTTCCCAGTCCTCAAGGAACTCGAAATCCTCGACAATCTCTTCAAATTCCGGTTGCGCCACGGGACCCGCCTTTCGCTTGCTTGGCACATGACCTAGGCGGGCCACCGCCCAAGGTCCAGCCCCGGCGCGGACCACCGCCCACTTTTCAAGGCCGCGGCGATAGGATAGGGCAAAATTGGTGGACGCTAGGGGGATGACCGATGCACCTGAAACTGCTGATCGTTGCTGCGCTGAGCCTTGCCTTGGTCGGGTGCGGCACAGTGCGCGAGTCGCGGATCAACCCGCTCAACTGGTTCGGCTCCTCCACAAGTTCGGCCAATGAGGTGGAAACCGTGGTCAACGAGGACGGCACCGTGGTGCAGGTGAACCCGCTCATCGGTGAACGCCGCCAAAGCCAGATCAAGAACGTCACCACCCGTTCCACAAGCGTGGCCGATCGCGCGAGCCTTCTGGGCGAGAAAGAAGAGGGTCCCTACTTGGGCACTTTGGTCGACCAGGTCACCGCGCTGGAAATCAAACGCACGACGACCGGGGCCATCGTCACGGTGTCAGGCGTGACAACGCGACAAGGTGCCTATGACGTGCGGCTTGTGCCGCGCAACAACGGTCAGATTGTCGACGGCAAGCTGACATTCGAATTGCGCGCGCTGCAACCGATCCAGACCTCTCAAGGGCCAGAGCGCACGCGCCGCATTCAAGCCGCAACACCGCTCAGCGTTCAAGAGCTCGATCTCATTCGCACCGTAGAAATCGTGGCCCGCCGCAACACCCGCTCCAGCCGCCGCTAACGCGAGACGCGCCCGAAGGAAG
>JBCBWJ010000177.1:0-6461 GCA_039817165.1 Pseudomonadota bacterium
GGCAAGTCGATTTTGCTGGATGCGTTGGGGTTCGTTCTGGGGTGGCGCGGGCGGGCGGAATTGGTGCGTCAGGGGGCCGCTCAAGGCGAGGTTCTGGCGGAGTTTGAGTTGCCCGGGGGGCATGCCGCGCGGTCTGTGCTGGCAGAGGCCGGATTGCCGGTGGAGGACGTGCTGATCCTGCGCCGGGTCAACAGCCGGGACGGGCGCAAGACGGCGTTTGTGAACGATCGACGTTGTTCGGGGGAGGTGCTGCGCCAACTGTCGGAGTGCCTGGTGGAGCTGCATGGTCAGCAGGATGACCGTGGCTTGCTCAACCCGCGCAACCATCTGGTATTGCTGGATAGTTTTGCCGAATTGGGTGCTGTGCGCGAGGCGGTGCGCCGCACGTGGCGGGTGTGGCGCACGGCGCAAACCGATCTTGAGACCGCGCAAGAGGCCGTGGCGCGGGCGCGCGAGGATGAAGAGTTTTTGCGCCATGCCGTGGCAGAGCTTGATCAGCTGTCGCCTCAGCCCGGTGAGGACGCCGAGTTGGACAGTCGACGGCGCATGATGCAGGGCGCAGAGCGCATCCGCGAAGACGTGGCGCGGGCGCAGACGGCGATTGGGCTGGAGGGGGCCGAGGGCGCGGCGGCGGACGCGCTGCGCTGGTTGGAGAGCATCTCCGAGAGCGCCGAGGGCGGGCTGGATGAGGCGCTGACCGCCCTGGGGCGTGCGATGGTGGAGCTCGATGAGGCGGGTGCGCATGTGGCGCGGTTTGCCGATATGCTGAGCTTCAACCCTCATGAATTGGAAGAGGCCGAAGAGCGGCTTTTTGCCATCCGGGCCCTGGCCCGCAAACACGGGGTGCAGCCCGATGAGCTGAGCGTCTTTGGCGAAGGGTTGCGCGCCAAGCTGGCAACGGTGGATCAAAGCGATGCGGAGATCGCGGGCGCGCGGGCGGCGGTGTCAGAGGCGAAGGCGGCGTTTGACACGGCCGCCAAGGCGCTCAGCACCAAGCGGATCGCGGCCGCACAGCGTCTGGACAAGGCGATGAAGACGGAACTGGCGCCGCTGAAGCTGGACCGGGCGGTGTTTGTCACGGATGTGCAGCCTACAGAGCCGGGTCCGGATGGCGCGGACAGCGTGACGTTTACCGTGGCCACAAATCCCGGCGCGCCGTCTGGCCCGCTCAACAAGATCGCCTCGGGCGGGGAACTGAGCCGGTTCCTGCTCGCGCTCAAGGTCTGTCTGACGGATCAAACGAGCGGCATCACGATGATCTTTGATGAGATAGACCGCGGGGTGGGCGGGGCCACGGCGGACGCGGTGGGGCGGCGGCTGGCGCAGTTGAGCGAGGCCTCGCAGGTCTTGGTTGTCACCCATTCGCCGCAGGTGGCCGCGCGGGCGGCGCATCACTGGCAGGTGGCCAAACGGGTCGAAGGGGGCGCGACGCTGTCGACGGTGACGCCGCTCAACGGCCCGGAGCGGGTGGATGAGATCGCCCGGATGCTGTCGGGCGATACGATCTCGAACGAGGCGCGCGCGGCGGCAGAGAAACTGATGGCGGGCTAGACCCCCACGCGAGGCGCGCCCGTAAGGGAGCGACGAGCGGCGCCGCGGGACTTAATTGCGCGGCGGCACCAATTTGCCGGGGTTGAGAATGTTGAGCGGATCAAAGGCCGCCTTGATCGCGCCCATCATGGCCCAGCCGCCCCCGTGTTCGCGGGTCATATAGCCCAGTTTGCCCAACCCGATCCCGTGCTCGCCCGTCACCGTGCCGCCCAGCGACAGCGCCAGATCCACCAGCCGTTCCGACGCGTCGAGCACGCGCTTTTTCTCGGACGGATCGGCGGGGTCAAACATCAAGATGGCGTGGAAATTGCCGTCGCCCACATGGCCCAGGATGGGCCCGTCTATGCCCGCGGCCTCAAGATCCGCGCGACAGGTCTCTATCGCCTGGGCCAGTTTGGAAATCGGCACGCAGACATCCGTGACCACGGCTTTGCCGCCCGGGCGCGCGGCCAGAATGGCCCAATAGGCGTGGTGGCGCATCGTCCAGAGCGCCGAGCGGTCCTCGGCCTTGGTGGCCCATTCAAAATCCGACCCGCCATATTGCGCGGCGATCTCGCCGAAAAGGGCGGCTTGCTCGGACACGCCTGTCTCAGAGCCGTGAAATTCCACCAGCAGATGCGGACGCGCGGGCAAATCGCTGCCGGCATAGGCGTTCACCGCCTTCACGCTTTCGGTGTCCACCAGTTCGATCCGCGCCATGGGCACGCCCACCTGGATCGTGTCGCTGGCGCAGCCCACGGCCTCGGCCACGGTTTCGAACCCGCAGATGGCCGCGGCTGTGGCCTCGGGGATGCCGTGCAGGCGCAAGGTCACTTCCGTGATCAGGCCCAGCGTGCCCTCGCTGCCCACGAAAAGCGCGGTAAGGTCATAGCCCGCAGAGCTTTTGCGCGCGCCGGTGCCGGTGCGGACCACGTCGCCTGCGGCGGTGACCACCTCGAGGCCCAGCACGTTGTCGCGCATGGTGCCGTAACGCACGGCGGTGGTGCCGCTCGCGCGGGTGGAGGCCATGCCGCCGATCGTGGCATTGGCGCCGGGATCGACCGGAAACATCAGCCCGGTGGCGCGCAGATCCTGGTTGAGCGCCTCGCGGGTCACGCCCGGTTGCACGCGCACGGTCAGATCCTCTTGGTTGATCTCAAGCACTTTATTCATGCGGCTGAAATCGACGCTGACCCCGCCTTGGACCGCTTGGGCCTGCCCTTCGAGCGAGGTGCCCACGCCCCAGCCCACCACAGGGGTGCGATGGGCGGCACAGGTCTGCATGATCTGGGCCACGTCCTGTGTGGTTTCGGGATAGGCGACGGCATCGGGGGGCGAGAGTGGGAAATGTGTCTCAGAGCGGCCGTGGATGTCGAGATCGGACTTGGAGCAAGACAGCCGTTGTCCTAGGATCACCGACAAATCCTTGATCGCGGTTTCATGCGCCATGCTTACCCCCCATTCACGCGTTACCAGTACAAATATGTCGCGCAAATGTAGATCAAGCCGCGACGTGTGGGAAGGTCACGTTGCGCTGTGCCTGCCCTGTCATGGCGACGGTGTGATGCAAAAATGAGCGTTTCCTCCCGCCGATTTCTCAAGGAGAAGCTGCACGCGGCGGGGGCGGCGATGCGCATGGGCTGGCAGGTGTTGCTCGACAAGGGGCCAAGCCAGTTTCAGTTCTGGCTCATTGCGCTTTTCATCGGGATCGCCGCGGGCTGTGCGGCGTCGCTGTTTCGGATGGCGGTCAATGAGTTGCAAAGCTGGGTCTACGGCACTGAGAACGTCGCCCTGCTGCACAGTTTTGCCGAAACCCTGCCGTGGTACTGGATTCTGAGTGTGCCGATTTGCGGCGGTTTGGCGGTGGGTCTTATCCTGCATTTCTTCACGCCGGACGGCCGTGCGCGGTCGGTGGCGGATGTGATCGAAGGCGCGGCCCTGGGCGAGGGTCGCGTGGAGACGAAAGCCGGTGTGGCCTCTGTTTTTGCCTCGATCATCACGCTGGGCACGGGCGGGTCGAGCGGGCGGGAAGGGCCCGTTGTGCATTTGGCGGGGCTGATTTCCACGTGGGTGAGCGACCGCATTCAGGCCAGCGGGCTGACCAGCCGGGACCTGTTGGGATGTGCGGTGGCGGCGGCGGTGTCGGCCTCGTTCAACGCGCCCATTGCGGGCGCGCTTTTCGCGCTTGAGGTGGTGTTGCGCCATTTCGCGCTGCATGCCTTTGCGCCCATCACCATTGCCGCCGTTTCCGGCGCGGTCATTGCGCGGTTGCAATTTGGCGAGATGGCGGAATTTGCGCTGCCGGTGGCCACGATCCTGGAATTTTACGTGGAGTTGCCGGCGTTTTTGCTTTTGGGGCTGATGTGCGGTTTGGTCGCCTCTGCGCTGATGTATGCGGTGTTTTTCGCCGAAGATGCGGGCAACCTGTTGCAGGATCGGTTGCGGTTGCCGCGCTGGCTGCGCCCGGTGGTGGCCGGGGCCATGCTGGGCGGGATCGCGATCTGGTTTCCGCACATCATCGGGGTGGGCTATGAAACGACGTTTGCCGCGCTCAACGGGTCTTTGATCCTGCATGAGGCGGTGGTGTTTGCCGTGCTCAAGGTCGTGGCCGTCGCGATCACGCGGGGGGGTCGCATGGGGGGCGGGGGGTTTTCGCCCTCGCTCATGGTGGGCGCGCTGGTGGTGTTGGGATTTGGCATTGTGGCCACCGGGCTTTTCCCGGAGATATCGGGGTCGGCCAATGTCTACGCGTTGGCGGGGATGGGGGCGGTGTCTGCGTCTGTCATCGGAGCGCCGATTTCGACGACGCTCATCGTGTTTGAATTGACGGGGGATTGGCAGATCGGGTTGGCCGTGATGGTGGCGGTGTCCATGTCGTCGGCGCTGAGCGCGAACCTTGTCTCGAAGTCGTTCTTTCTCACGCAATTGGAACGGCGGGGGGTCAGGCTGGCTGCCGGGCCGCATGCCTATGTGCTGTCGATGATGCGGGTGAGCCGCGTCATGCGGACCACCGATCAGGAGGAGGCCGCCCCTGAGGAGGCGTGTTGGCAGATGATCGAGGACGGGATTTACGTCGATGCCGGGGCCACGCTTGAGGTGGCCATGACCATTTTCGAGCGCACCTCGGCGCAGTTCCTACCCGTGGTTCAGATCGCAGGCGAGGGGGCACCGCCGGAGTTGATGGGGGCGGTGTTCCAGGTGGATGCGTTGCGCAATTACAACCGCGCCTTGGCCGAGATTTCGCGCGAGGAGCACAGTTGAGGCAGTCGCGCCGGCAATGTCCGACTAAAATAATCAAGAATTGTCTTGCGTGGGTTTGAAATTTCTGTTCCTAAGTGAATTAGTCAGAAATTCCAACAGGGGCTCATCCATGACCTTTTCCAATTCCGTTTCGACCCTAGCGCTGGCGGCCACCGTGGCCGTGAGTGCTGCCAGTGCCAGCTTTGCCGAAGGGGAGCTGAACCTGTACTCGTCGCGCCACTATGACACCGACGAGCGGCTTTATTCCGATTTCGAAGCGATGACCGGGATCACGATCAACCGGATCGAGGGCAAGGGGGACGCGCTGATCCAGCGGATCGCGGCCGAAGGGGCGAACTCGCCTGCGGATGTGTTGCTGACCGTGGACAACACACGGTTGCAGCGGGCCAAGGCGGCGGGTGTTTTGCAATCGATCGACAGTGATGTGCTGGAGGCGCGCATTCCGGCCCATTTGCAGGATGCGGACAACCAGTGGTTTGCCTTTTCGCAGCGGGCGCGGATCTTTTTCTATGACAAGAGCGATGTGGCCGAGCCGCCGATGACCTATGTCGATCTGGCCGATCCCAAGTTCAAAGGCCTGGTGTGTCACCGGTCCTCGACCAACGTCTATTCACTGACGCTCTTGTCGGCGGTGATCGAAAACCACGGGGCGGAGACCGCAAAGGGTTGGGCGCAAGGTGTGGTCGACAATTTCGCCCGTGAGCCGCAGGGTGGGGACACCGATCAGCTGCGCGGGTTGGTGTCGGGCGAGTGCGATATCTCGGTGTCCAACACGTATTATTTCGCCCGTGCGCTGCGCAAGGATGTGGACGGTCTGGCCAAGGCGGATCTGGAGGACATCGGTTGGGTCTTCCCGGCCCAGGGTGCGGAGGGCGCGCATATCAACACCTCTGGGGGCGGGGTGGCGGTGAATGCACCGAACAAGGAGAACGCCATCAAGTTCCTCGAATACCTGGCCTCGGATGCGGCACAGAAGTATTTCGCGGATGGCAATGACGAATACCCGGCTGTTGCGGGGGTGGGTCTGAGCGCGCCCACGGCGGCGCTTGGGTTGTTCCAGGCCGATGATGTGGATCTGAGCGCTGTGGCCAGCCACGTGGACAAGGCGGCGCAGATTTTCAACGAGGTGGGCTGGAAGTAAGCGCGCCAGAATTCGAGACATAAAAAGCGCGGGACACCGCGCTTTTTTATGGGGCGCGAAATCTTTGAAAGATTTCGGATGCAGTCTTTGAAAGACTGCGGGGCTGCGGATCAGGGCCGAGTGCCTGTGGTTTGGTCCTGCGTGTCCATCCCGCGCGGACCCATTTTCTTTTAAAGAAAATGGACGCCAACGTTGGCGGCGAAATCTTTGAAAGATTTCGGATGCAGTCTTTGAAAGACTGCGGGTCTGCGGATCAGGGCCGAGTGCCTGTGGTTTGGTCCTGCATGTCCATTACGCGCGGACCCATTTTCTTTTAAAGAAAATGGACGCCAACGTTGGCGGCGAAATCTTTGAAAGATTTCGTGGAGATTGACCGAACGTCAGTCGTCTTTGAGGGGCACGCCGTAGAGCTCGAGTTTGTGGCCTTTGAGCTGGTAGCCCAGTTTGCGGGCGATCTTGTCTTGCAGGGCTTCTATTTCAGCATCGACAAATTCGATCACTTCCCCCGATTGAAGGTCGATCAGGTGGT
>JBCBWJ010000178.1:0-6438 GCA_039817165.1 Pseudomonadota bacterium
TGGCTTTCCTCGGTCAGAAACTCGTCAAAAGGCCGCCCGACCCAATGGTCAAGACTGCCGAGCGAAGCACATTCCGGGTTGATTGAAAGCCCTTTTATGACCCCATCCGCGTCCACTAGAACGGCCAGATCGGTCACGTGCTCTACGAATTCGGAAATCCGTCCTGGATCCGGCAATTCGCCGCACTTAAAGCTCTGATAGATACGTCCCTGTTCCGTCACCTGTCACACCTCGAGAGCTGTTGATTTGTCGCGTCATTCGGCACCTGCCTTTAGCAGCTCTTGACCTTTAGCGGTTTTCAAACCGCACAGATCAATGGCTTCCTGAGCAGTACTGACGACAAAATCGGCCCCCGTTTGTGACCTAAGTACGTCCAGTCTTTCTACTACGTTACCACTTACAACCACAGGCGGAACCCTATTCGCGTTAGTGCGAATGTAATTCACGAATTCGGCCGCGCGTACAACCGAGTCCCGTGATCCTACAGAAATTCCCAGCATCGCAAAGTGCTTTGCCTGCAACAGTTCGCACACCTCTTCGGCAGAGATGAGCAGGCCAATACGGGTCCAAATACCCGCTCGCCTGAATTCATCGGCAGCCACGAAAGCCCCCAATGAATGCTGATCAAATTCGGGCACGACCATCAAAACAGTATCGCCGTCCACCGAAGCCCGGCGCCCGTCCAGAGGGTGCGCCTCTTCTTCGCGCATCTGGAACATTTGTTGCAGACGCGCTGACCCGATGGTGACGTCGACAAAACTCGCCTCGTCACCCACCCACATCTCGCCCAACCTTCGGGCCACTGCGGGCACCAGTGAATGCAGGATCTCATCCGATGTCGCGCCCGAACTCATAAGCTGCGTCACCGCAAGCCCGTGTTTGACATCGCCATCAGCCAGAACCGCATTGCAAAGGAAGTGAACCCACTCATCATGGGTCTGGGGTGCTTGCCCCCCGCCCTTTGCCGCCAAGACCTTCAATGCTGCCTCCGCCAGAAACTGAAGTGCTGGTGGGTGCGCCATTGCAGGCTTCGGGGAGGGATCTTTGTCATATTCAGCCATGACATGCCCATGGGTTCGCGCCTCGCGTCGGTCTTATCGTCAGCTTGGCGCGTGTTTCCTTGGTCAAAGCATGCGCCCTGAGCCCCTTAATGTCAATTTCTATTGACAGAAGCGCCGGGGCTGGCCCGTAATCTCTTGTTTTTGCCCTTCATTTAGATGGAACAGGCAAAACTGCCCGTGATTTTGGGCCCGAACGCCACCCGCATTCTCACCTGAATACCCGACTCGCAGAAGGGCCGCACGAAGGGTGGCCGAACAGGTTGACAGTTTGCACTTATGCAAATGTACATTTTAGTTGACACTTCTGCCATCTCATACATAGCATTGGGAACAAATCAGAAGGCAGTCGAGGGGATGTATGACGCTGCGAGAGCCGCATAAGACTGAGCGTGACGCGCTGTACACCAAAGCGCAGCGCAAGCGTCGGGATGAAACGATCTGGACAGTTGTCCAGGGCGTTTTGGCCCCCGCGCAATTTCTCGTCTTCTTGATCTCTCTTGCACTGGTCGTCCGCTTCCTGCTCACCGGCGAGGGCTATCTCGCCGCGACCTGGTCCATCCTGGTGAAAACCGGCTTTCTCTACCTGATCATGATCACCGGCTCTATTTGGGAAAAAATTGTTTTTGACCAATGGCTTTTCGCCCACTCTTTCTTCTGGGAAGACGTGTTCAGCTTCGCTGTCATCGCCCTCCACACGGCCTATGTCTGGGCGCTCTTCTGGGGCAATCTCAGCCCCATGACAGAGATGATGATCGCGCTTGCGGCCTACACGGCCTACGTGATCAATGCCGGGCAATTCGTGCTCAAACTGCGCGCCGCACGGCTCCAGTCTGACCCCCAACCTGACCCAAAACCTGACCCACATCCGGAGGTGACCGCGTGACCGATCTCGCTCCCGCCCCCACCACCGGATGCCGCGACACGCCCGTCCTCAAACAACGCGGCCAACACGAAGTGTTCTGCGGCCTGACGGGAATCATCTGGCTGCACCGCAAAATGCAGGATGCCTTTTTCCTCGTGGTGGGCTCGCGCACCTGTGCGCACCTCCTGCAATCGGCCGCGGGCGTGATGATTTTTGCCGAACCCCGCTTCGGCACCGCGATCCTCGAAGAAACCGATCTCGCCGGTCTCGCCGATGCCCAGGCCGAACTGGAACGCGAGGTGGATCGCCTGATCGCCCGCCGCCCCGACATCCGTCAGCTTTTCCTGGTGGGCTCCTGCCCCTCCGAAGTGATCAAGCTCGACCTCGCCCGCGCCGCCGAAAAGCTCAGTGTCAAACACGCCCCCCGGGTCCGTGTGCTGAACTATTCCGGCTCCGGCATAGAAACGACCTTCACGGAAGGCGAAGACGCATGTCTCGCCTCCATGGTTCCGGTGCTGCCGGAAACCGATAAGCGCCAGCTTCTCCTCGTCGGGGCCCTGCCCGATGTCGTGGAGGATCAGGCGCTTGATATGCTGGGCAAGATGGGGATCGAAGATATTTCGGTCCTGCCTGCACGCTCCGTCGATCAAGACGTCAGCGTGGGGCCCAATACCGTCTTCGCCCTCACCCAGCCGTTCCTAGGTGGCACTCTTGCCGCTCTGGAGCGGCGCGGGGCGCGCCACCTTCCCGCGCCTTTCCCGTTTGGCGAAGAGGGCACCACTGCGTGGCTTCTCGCCGTGGCCCGGGAATTCGGTGTTGATAAGGCGCGTTTCGACGCCGTAACCGGTGCGCCCCGTGCACGTGCTAGAAAAGCTGTGGCCCAAGCGGCCATGGCCCTCAAGGACAAGTCGGTCTTCTTCTTCCCCGACAGTCAGCTTGAGATCCCGCTGGCCCGCTTTCTCACCCGTGAATGCGGAATGACAGCGATCGAGGTCGGCGCGCCCTTCATCCACAAGGCCGTGGTTGGCCCCGATCTGGATCTGCTCGCCGAAGGGCCGACACTGGCCGAGGGCCAGGATGTCGAAAAACAGCTCGACCGCTGCCGCCAGGCCCAGCCCGACCTCACCGTCTGTGGCCTCGGCCTCGCCAACCCGCTGGAGGCCGAAGGGCTTGCCACCAAATGGGCCATCGAGCTGGTCTTCACTCCCGTCCATTTCTACGAACAAGCGGGCGATCTGGCCGGGCTCTTTTCGCGCCCCCTGCATCGCCGCCGCGCTCTCCGTCTGGAGGCCGCCGAATGACCACCGCCCCAATTCACCTTTCCAAAAATACTCCGGGGAGCCCGAGGGCTTGGCCCCTCGGTCCACGCGCAGAATGAAACTATCAGTCTGGACATATGAAGGCCCACCCCACGTGGGCGCACTCCGCGTCGCCACCGGCATGAAGGGGCTGCACTACGTGCTCCACGCGCCGCAAGGCGACACCTATGCCGATCTGCTCTTCACCATGATAGAGCGCCGCGATCACCGCCCGCCGGTGACCTACACCACGTTCCAGGCCCGCGATCTGGGCGCAGACACCGCCAACCTCTTCAAAACCGCCTGCCAACAGGCCTATGACCGGTTCCAACCGCAAGCGATGATCGTGGGCGCCTCCTGCACCGCCGAGCTTATCCAGGACGATCCCGGCGGCATGGCCGAAACCATGGGCCTGCCCTGCCCCGTCATCCCGCTCGAGCTGCCGTCTTACCAGCGCAAGGAAAACTTCGGCGCCGATGAGACCTTCTTCCAGATCACCCGCGCGCTGGCCCGCCCCATGGACCGCACGGCACAGATCACCTGCAACCTTATCGGGGCCACGGGCCTGGGCTTTCGCCACCGCGACGACATCACCGAACTGACCGCCCTGCTCTCTGACATGGGCATCACCGTCAATGTCTGTGCCCCCTACGGCGCCACCCCCGACGACATCACCCGCCTCGGGGCTGCTCATTTCAACTTGCTCATGTACCCCGAAACCGGCGAGGCCGCTTGCCGCTGGATGGAGCGTGAGCTGGATCAACCCTACACCAAGACCGTGCCCATCGGCGTCGGCGCCACCCGCGATTTCGTGGCCGAAGTGGCCGAGATCACCGGGCTCGCTCCCTACCTCGACACCGACCGGCTGCGCCTGCCCTGGTACTCGTCTTCGGTCGACAGCACCTATCTCACCGGCAAGCGCGTGTTTATCTTCGGCGATGGCACCCACGTGGCCGCCGCCGCCCGCATCGCCCGCGATGAGATGGGCTTCGAGGTGGTGGGCCTGGGCTGCTACAACCGCGAAATGGCCCGCAATATCAGACGCGTGGCCAAAGAATTTAATGTCGACGCCCTGATCTCAGAAGACTACCTCGAGGTCGAGGCAGAAATCGAACGCCTCTCGCCCGAGATGATCCTCGGCACCCAGATGGAACGCCACATCGGCAAGCGCCTGGGCATCCCCTGCGCCGTCATTTCCGCCCCCGTCCACGTGCAGGATTTTCCCGCCCGCTACAGCCCGCAAATGGGCATCGAAGGGGCCAACGTGATCTTCGACACCTGGGTCCACCCCCTCGTCATGGGCCTCGAAGAACACCTGCTTCACATGTTCCGCGAAGATTTCGAATTCCACGACGCCGCAGGCCCCAGCCACCACGGTGCCGCCGCCGAATCAGCGCCCGCGAGGCAGCCCGCCAGGGCTGATGAGCCCACCCCTTCAAACGTCATCTGGCTCGAAGACGCCGAACGCGAACTGAAAAAAATCCCCTTCTTCGTGCGCGGCAAAGCCCGCCGCAACACGGAAACCTTCGCCACCGGCAAAGGGCTCTCCGAGATCAATGTCGACACCCTCTACGAGGCCAAGGCCCACTATGCGCGGTGACACCATCATAAACGGACGCGCCTACCGCATCGTGATCCTCACGCTGGACAGCCACGCCGCCGGTCCCTGCCACCGCGTGGCGCCCAGGCTCGAACGGGATTTCCCCGGTCTTGACGTCACGGTGCACGCCGCCGCCGAATGGGGCGAATGTCCCGAGGCCCTGACCCGCGCCAAAACCGCCATCGCCCAGGCCGACATCATTGTCGCCAACCTGCTCTTTCTCGAAGAACATATCAAAGCGATCCTGCCCGATCTCGAGGCCCGCCGCGACGCCTGCGACGCGATGGTCGGCATCATCGCTGACGCCCAGATCGTCAAGCTCACCCGCATGGGCACGCTCGACATGGCCGCCCCCGAAAGCGCCACGCGTCGGCTTTTGAAAAAACTCCGCGGCTCCTCCAAGCCCGGCGGCGACGACGGCGCGAAAAAAATGCGCATGCTCAGACGCTTGCCGCGCATTCTTCGCCTTATCCCCGGCAAGGCACAGGACCTGCGCGCCTGGTTCTTGATGATGCAATACTGGCTCGGCGCCTCTGATGAAAACGTCGAGGCGATGATCCGTTTCATGATCTCGCGCTACTGCCGTCACGACGCCTGGCGCGGGGTCAAAGCCGCCGCCCCGCTCGACTATCCCGACACCGGGCTCTACCACCCCGACCTGCCCGACCGCATCACCACCGACCCCGCCGATTTGCCCACCCCCAAAGGGGCCAAGGCCACGGTGGGCCTGCTGATGATGCGCTCTTACGTGCTCTCCGCCGACACCGCGCATTACGACGCCGTCATCCGCGCGCTGGAATCCCGTGGTCTCAAGGTCCTGCCCGCTTTCGCCGGCGGCCTCGACGCACGCCCCGCGATTGAGACCTTCTTTCAAAGCAAAGCAGGCCCCAAAACTGGCCCCAAAACTGGCCCCAAAATCGACGCGCTCCTCTCGCTCACCGGCTTTTCCCTCGTGGGCGGCCCGGCCTACAATGACAATGACGCCGCCGTTTCCGTGCTCAAATCCCTCGATGTGCCCTACATCGCCGCCCACCCGCTGGAGTTTCAAACCATCGGTCAGTGGCAGGCCTCCCCGCAAGGCCTTGGCCCCATCGAGACCACCATGCTCATTGCGCTGCCCGAACTTGACGGCGCGACGACCCCAACGGTCTTTGCCGGACGCCACGGGGCGGACGATGCAAATGCCAGCGATATCAAAGCGATGGCACCTGAACTTGAACGTGTGGAAATGCTCGCGGACCGCGTCGCCAAACAGGCCCGTCTGCACCGCTCCAAACCCCACGACCGCAACGTCGCCATCGTGCTGTTCGGCTTTCCGCCCAATGCAGGGGCCGCCGGCACCGCCGCCTATCTCGACGTGTTCAACTCGCTCCACAACACGCTCCATGCGATGGCCGCCGATGGCTACGATATCGACCCGCCAGCGACCGTCGAAGAGCTCCGCGAGGCCGTGCTCGGTGGCAACGCCGCCCAGTTCGGGCAAGAGGCCAATGTCCACGCCCGCGTCAGCGCCGACCAGATTGTCCACGGCACGCCCTGGCTTGATGAGATTGAGGCCGCGTGGGGCCCCGCACCGGGCATGAATTCCAACGCACCGTGCATGCCGAAATGCAGGGC
>JBCBWJ010000179.1:0-6423 GCA_039817165.1 Pseudomonadota bacterium
ATGGTCAGCACCACAGCAAACCAGATGGGGTCAAAGCCCGCAGACGTGATGATCGGCAGAAGGATCGGGGCGGCCATCAGGATGACGGCCACGGGCGGCAAAAAGAAGCCCGCGATGATGAGGAACACGTTTACTGCGCCCATCAGGACCCATCTGTTGACATCCAGTTCGCCGATCCAGGCGGCGATGCTTTGTGTGATAAAGAGCGAGCTGAGCATGTAGGAAAAAACACCCGCAGCGGCGATGATGAAGAGGATCATCACCGACTCTTTGGTGCTGTCGCGCAGGACAACCCAGAGGTCAGCGGGGTTCCACAGCCGGTAGATGATCATTGCGATCAGCAAGCAGAGAAGCGCGCCGACCGCCGCCGTCTCAGAGGGTGTCGCAACGCCGCCATACATCGCGTAGAGCACGCCGATGATGATGCCGATGAAGGGCAGGACGCGGGGCAGGATTTCGAATTTTTCGCGCCAAGTGTAGCTGCCGGAGCTGAGCACCTCTGCATTGCCGGAGCGCCATGTAGAATAAAGCGACCAGCCCATGAAGAGGCCCACCAGCATGAGACCGGGAAAGACGCCCGCGAGGAAAAGCCGCCCGATCGAGGTCTCTGTCGCGATGCCGTAGACGATCATGGTGATCGAGGGCGGGATCAGGATGCCAAGCGTGCCGCCTGCCGCGATGGAGCCTGCGGCCACGCCGTCCGGGTAGCCGCGTTTGCGCATCTCCGGGATGCCCATTTTGCCGATGGCCGCACAGGTGGCGGGCGACGAGCCCGACATCGCGGCAAAGAGCGCACAGGCGCCGAGGTTGGAGACCACCAGCCCCCCGGGGATGCGCGTGAGCCAGCGTTCCAGCGCCTCGTAGAGATCCGCCCCGGCCCTCGTGGAGGCGATAGAGGCGCCCATTATGATGAACATCGGGATTGACAGAAGAGCGAAGTTATCGAGCTTGCCAAAGAGAATTTCGGGCATCAGTTCGAGAGAGCGCATGCCGTCAAAGATGATCAGAAACCCGGCAGAAACGATCAACAGGCCAAGCGCCACCGAGACCCCCGAGAAAAGGACAACAATTGTGGCGATGGCGACGATGGCGCCGAGCAGGAGCGGATCCATCAGCTGTCCTCCAACCCGAAGGGCGTTTCAATTTTGAGAATGACCGCGACCAGATCGGCAATGAGCTGCAACAAGAGCAAGCCAAACCCAACCGGGATCGCCAGATACGGGATCCAGAGCCGCACGCCCCAGACCGTGTCAGACCGCCAGCCGCGATCCCAAGCGAAATGCCAATATTCATAACCGTAATAGAGCATCACACCCACGATGAGGATCGAGAGCGACAGGGTCAGCATGCACAGGGCAAAGCGAAAGCGGGGCGGCAGCGACAAAGGGATGAGATCGACATTCACATGCCCGCGCAACCGCTGCACATAGGGCAAGCCGATCAGTGTGGCCGCAACCATCAGGTAGATCACGGCCTCCGTCTGCCAGACGGTGGAGCCATTGAGAACGAAACGCACGAAGATCATCTGACAGGTGATCGCCACTGCCGCCAAGATCATCCCTGCAGAAGCCCAGCCCGCAAGCGTCGACAATACCGCGACACACCGCAGGAACGGATTGTTCCCGGTTTTCGCCACGGCCACCGGACTTTGGCTCGCCATCGCGCTCTCCTTCCAATGTCATTAAAAAACGGGCGGCCGCTGCGTTTGCATCAGAGGCCGCCCCTCTAGAGAGTTACTCGACAGACAACGCCATATCGAGAAGCGCCTGACCGTCGGGGGTGTCCTCGACAAAGGCTTTGTAGGAGGTTTCTTGCGCCAGCGCGCGCCAGGCATCGAACTCCTCTTGCGTCATATTGGCGATCTCGACGCCGTTTTCAGCAAAGATTTCAGCCGAGGCGGCGTCTTGCTTCTTGGCCTCTTCCAGATAAAAGGCCTCTGCCTTTTCCGCACCGGCCATCAAGGCCGCTTGTTGATCCTCGGAGAGACCCTCGAAGGTGGATTTGTTCATCAAAAGCGGCTGGTACATGAACCACAACGCGAAATCGCTCGCGGGCGTGTAGCAGGCGACCTGTTCGTAGATGCGGTAGCTTACGAAGGACGAGCTGGATGTGTTGGCTGCCGTCAGAACGCCGGTTTGCATAGCGTTGTAGATCTCGGACGACGCCATGGAGGCGATCGACGCGCCGGCCCCTGCGAGCATCTGTTCAAACGCCTTGCCCGCCGCGCGGGTCTGCTGACCGGCAACATCGTCAGGCGAGGTGATGCATTTGTCTTTGCCCACAAAGCCACCGGCGAGGTAGCCATGAACGAGGACCATCACGTCATCATCGGCCATCTTCGCTTCGAGCGCGCCCATGAAGTCGCTTTCATTCAGGCGTGCCGCGTGATCATGGTTTTTCACCAGGCCTGGCATGAGCGTGAGGTTGAACGCCGGTTGCTGACCGCCTGCGTAGCTAAGCGGGAAGACCGTCATATCGAGCTGGCCCCGGCTGAGCGGTTTGTACTGCTCACGCGGTTTGAACAGCGACTTGGATGGGAAAATTTTGATGTCGAGGTCGACATCTGCGGCGGCAACCTCATCGGCGACGATCTGGGCCACCTGGTGGCGGATATCCGATGTGGACCACTGGTGCGACAGGCGCAGTTCAGCGGCATTGGCGGCAAGCGTGCCCGCCATCAGCGCTACCGTGGACACGGCAGTGACAAAAAATTTCTTCATGGTCGTTCCTCCCTAAGCGTGTCGACATGTTCGCCGACGCTCGTTGTAAAATGCATTGCAGAGGGTTGGTGTCAACAATTTTGTATACAATCAATAGTCCCTTGCGCGCAATCAAGGCTGCTTGTTATACTGGGACAATGGATCGGTCACGTTCAGATAGTATTGCAGACGCGCTTGAAGGTTTGATTTTCGACGGGACATTTGGCGATGGTCAGAGGCTGGATGAAAAGCAGCTGTCCGAGCGGTTCGCTGTGTCGCGCACGCCTGTTCGTGAAGCCTTTCAGCGGCTGGCCCAATCCGGTTTGGTGGAGCAGATACCCCATAGAGGCGTGTTTGTGCGACAGCCAGGACCGGTTGAGCTTATCGAGATGTTTGAGGTAATGGCGGAGTTGGAGGCGGTGTGCGCACGGCTCGCGGCATCAAGGATATCAGATGCCGCACTGGCCGATCTGAATGAAACGAATGCGCGTGGCGAACGCGCGGTCAGCGCGCAGGACGCGGACAAGTATTACAATGAGAACGAGCGGTTTCATGCCACTCTTTACCGGCAATCCGGAAATTCCTTTTTGGAGGGCGAAGCGCTACGGTTACAGCGTAGGTTACAACCCTACCGGCGCGTGCAGCTCAGACTGCGCGGGCGATTGAAGCAGTCAATGGCCGAGCATCAGGCGATTTTAGCGGCATTGGAAAGGGGCGATGGCGCAAGAGCGGCCGACACAATGCGCGCCCACGTTTCCGTGCAGGGCGAGCGTTTCCACCAGTTATTTGCAAGCCTGAAACCAGCTGCGGAGTGACAGCAGAATTTTCAAATTCTGCGTAGAAAATTTATATTTTCTGCGCATTCTCTTTTTGAAGAAAATGCGGCCCTACGGCTGGCAGGTCGGACAGTGATAGAGCGTGCGACCGCTCAGCTTTGATTTGACGATCGGGCCACCGCAGACCGGGCACGTTTCTTTTCCAAAAATGTTGGTGCGTTCGCGCACTTCTTGGCCTGATTTTGGCACATCGCCATTGGTGATGATGGAGTTCGTCTCGACCCCCAATTGCAAAAGATCCCGCATCTGATCCCACAAACCGCGCAGCGCCTCTTCGGGGATGTCCATCCCGCGGGTCATCGGATTGAGGCCCCGCAGAAACAGGATTTCAGCGCGGTAGATGTTGCCGATGCCCGAAATCACCTTTTGGTCCATCAAGAGTCGGGCGACGGGTGCACGACTTTTGCGGATCGCGGCGATGGCACGATCAGGATCAGGCGGCTCTGCCAAGAGGTCAGGACCGTAGCGCAGCGTAAAGTCCGTCATCACCGAGGTGGGCATCAGTTCGCAAGTGTTGGGACCGATGATGTCGATGGCATGCGACAGGGTCTCCAGGCGCAGGCGTGTGACCTCGCGAGGTGGATCGACAGGCTGGGTGTGGCAGCGGAAGTACCCACCGAGGCCTAGATGGATGTGCAACGTAAGCGCGTTGGAGAAGTGATATAGCAGGTGTTTGCCGACCGCGCCTGTGGCCTCGCAGACCGCGCCATCGATCCGGGCGGCGCCATCGGCAAAACGGCCTTGGGGCGACATGGCGGACACGGTCTGGCCCTGGATCATCGCCGCATGATCGCGGGCGGCGCGGTGAATTGTGTGTCCTTCGGGCAAAGTGCGCTTCCTTTTTTCAAAAGGTTCAAGATGACGCGCAGGACGGGTCCGTCCAGCCAGCAATTGCCAAATCGCGCGCGCCCGTTACCTAAAGCCCTCTATGGCCCAAGACAGGAAGCCGCCTCGTGTCCACCGCTCTTTTGATTTTTCCTCATCAGCTGTTTGCCGAACACCCTGCCCTTGCGACCGCTCCAGATCAGGTCGTGATGGTCGAGGACCCTTTGTTTTTCGGGGATCCACAGTATCCGGCCGTGATGCACAAGCAAAAGCTTTGGCTGCACCGGGCGAGCATGGCGCACTATGCTGAGCGGCTGCGCGCCGATGGGTTGGCTGTGAGGATGGAGCCCTACCGACGCGAGACAGGCATGATCACGCGTGTGGTCAATGGGCTGGCGCGCGACGGGGTGGACAAGATCGTGTTGGCGGACCCGGTCGATCACACCGTGTCGAAACGGCTGCAGGCGGCGGCAGAGGGCGCGGGTCTTGAGCTGAGTGTCTTTGACACGCCAGGGTTTCTCAACTCGGAGGGCGACAACGCGGCCTGGGCCGAAGGGCGTAAACGCTGGTTCATGGCGGAGTATTACAAGCATCAGCGCAAACGGCTCGGCGTGATGATGGAGGGCGACGCCCCCCAAGGCGGGCAGTGGAGCTTTGACGAGGACAATCGCAAAAAGGTGCCCAAGGCGCGGCTGGGTGACGTCCCCGCCCTGCCCGCTCTGAACAGATCGCAACCGGATCTGGACGCGCGCGACAGCGTTGAGACGGAGTTTGGCGACAATTACGGATCGCTGGAGCAGCTGATTTACCCGACGACGTACGAGGCGGCGGCGGCGTGGCTGGATGTGTTTTTGCAGCAACGTCTCACGGAGTTCGGCCCGTTTGAGGATGCGATTGTCGAAGGCGAGAATTTCCTATGGCACGGGGTGCTGACGCCGATGCTCAATGTCGGGCTTTTGACGCCGCGCCAGATACTGGATGCGACGCTAAAGCATGCTGAGACCGCGGATGTGCCGATCAATTCACTGGAGGGGTTTGTGCGCCAGATCATCGGGTGGCGAGAGTTCATGCGCGCCACCTATGAGGATCTGCACGTGAAGATGCGTACGACAAATCATTGGGGTCACAGACGCAAAATTCCGGCCAGTTTTTATGACGCGACCACGGGGATTGATCCCATTGACGACACAATAAGGCGCATTCTGAAGACCGGATACTGCCACCATATCGAGCGTTTGATGGTGCTGGGCGGGTTCATGTTCCTGTGCGAATTTGACCCCGATGAGGTGTACCGCTGGTTCATGGAGATGTTCATCGACAGCTATGATTGGGTGATGGTGCCCAACACCTATGCGATGAGCCAGCATGCCGATGGCGGGTTGATCACCACAAAGCCGTACTTTTCCGGCTCCAACTACGTGCGTAAGATGAGCCATTGGTCCAAAGGGGATTGGGCGGAGACGTGGGATGGTCTCTATTGGCGGTTCATTTTCAAACACAAAGACCGGTTGGGCACCAACCCACGCTGGGCGATGATGTGTCGGACGGCGGACCGGATGGCCGATGACACGCGGCAGACTCATTTGGACCGGGCAGAGGCATATTTGCAGGGGCTTTAGGCGGAAGGCCCTGGGACCCGGGTACGCAAAACAATGCAGCCCCATCAAAAGAAAGTCAGCGGACTGCAAACCGCTTGCTTTGCGCCGGGCCAAGGGTGAGGTATCATTGAAATAACGCGTCCCGCCAATAGGTTTGCCCTATTGTTGACGCAGTGAGAGCAACGATCAGATAGAACAGGCCCGGAGCCACGATACGGGCCGTAAAAAGACCAGGCCACCCGTGTGATCAGAAACTCGATCCTTGTCGCCGTTTTGGCAGTCCTAGTGTCCCTGGCCTTGCATGGCGCAGGTCTGGTGACGGTGTTTGATCCCGGCAAACTGGACCCGGCGGAGGCTGCACCGGAGCCTGCCAATTCTGCGGCGTTTGAGGATTTTGCGGAAGAGGCTCTGGAGCCCGAACAGCCAGAGCCCACACCAGAGGTGGAACCGCTGGACATTGTTGAG
>JBCBWJ010000017.1:0-14967 GCA_039817165.1 Pseudomonadota bacterium
GTCGGGAGCCCACTCCGGAAGAGCTTGCAGATAAGCTGCAGATGCCGCTCGAGAAGGTGCGCAAGGTGATGAAAATCGCCAAGGAGCCGATCTCGCTGGAGACACCGATCGGGGATGAAGAAGACAGCCAACTCGGTGATTTCATTGAAGATAAGAATGTGATCCTGCCGCTGGACAGCGCCATTCAGGACAACCTGAAGGAAACCACAACGCGGGTTTTGTCGTCGCTCACCCCGCGGGAAGAGCGCGTGCTGCGGATGCGGTTCGGGATTGGGATGAACACCGATCACACGCTGGAGGAAGTGGGGCAACAGTTCTCTGTGACCCGCGAGCGTATTCGACAGATCGAGGCTAAGGCGCTGCGCAAGCTCAAGCATCCGAGCCGGAGCCGGAAACTCCGGTCGTTCCTGGACCAGTGAGTGTGGCCTGACCGGGCGGCATGGCGCCAGAATTTTTGGAAAATTCTGCCCAAGAAAATTCATATTTTCTTGGGCATTTTCTTTGAAGAAAATGCGGTCTTTGGCACTTTGGTCGCTATTTGTTTGATATGAAATACCCGGTTTCAAAGTTGGATGAGGGCACGCGTGCTGGGCTTCGAGGGCATGACCTGATCGTATTTGACGGGGTGTGTGTCCTTTGTTCAGGCTTCTTCCGATTTATGCAGCAAAGGGATCTGAAAGAGCGGTTTTCATATGCCATGGCGCAGGCTGACGTAGGGCAGGCGCTCTACGGGGCTCTGGGGATGCCGCTTGATGAGTTTGAGACCAATCTCGTGATCATGGACGGGTGGATTTACACGGATCTGGATGCTTTTGCCGCGGCGATGGGGACGCTTGGCTGGCCTTGGAGAGGTTTTGCGGGCGTGCGGTGGCTGCCTCGGGGGATCAAACGGCCGCTTTACCGTCTGGTTGCGCGCAATCGCTATCGCCTGTTTGGCCGTTTGGAGACCTGTCTTTTACCCGACGCGGAGGTGCAGCGGCGGTTTCTACCGGGCGGGCTTGTTTGAGCATTTTGTACATTTTGGGGATACTTTGAGACCCGCAAAACCCAATTTGTACAGACCAATTGTCCCTTAAAGAGCCGGCTTGTGCATGTCGTTGGGTGGCAAGGTTGAACCGGCCCTGAACCTGAAGCGTTCTACAGACGCGTTCGATGGGGTAACCTTTGCGACAGGGTTTAGGGGAGAATCGGTATGAAAACGCTCGTCAGACTGCTCGCGGGTTTGGTCATCCTGATCACTGTTCTTGCGGGCATCGGCATGCTCTTGCCGCGGGAGGTGACGGTGGAGCGGTCGACCCTCATTGATGCGCCTGCGGGCGATATCTACCCGTTGGTGGCCAACCTTGAGGCCAACCAGGCCTGGAGCCCTTGGGCGGGTTTGGATCCGGATGCCACGTTCACCTACAACGACATTCCCGAAGGTGTGGGCGCGACGATGACCTGGGCGTCGGAGAGCCCCGATGTCGGCAATGGCCGCATGGAGATCACGCAGGCCGCTGAGAACGAGGGCCTGACGGTGGCGCTGGATTTTGGCGACATGGGCAGTGGCACGGCATTCTGGGAATTTAAGGAGGCGGACGGCGCGACCACGGCCACGTGGCGGCTCATCGCGGATATGGGGGCGGGGCCGATTGGCCGGTGGTTCGGCCTGAAGATGGATGATTGGGTCGGCGCGGATTACGAGCGCGGCCTGGCCAACCTCAAGGCGGTGGTCGAAGGCGGTTGATGCAGGTCTTTGAGATCGCCACGCGGGGTCAGGGGCTCTATGAGATCACGCGCGACGTGGCGGCTTGGGTGGAGGACCAGGGGCAAGAGCAGCGGCAGGGCGTGCTCACGCTGTTTATACGCCATACCTCTGCCAGTCTTTTGATTCAGGAAAATGCAGACCCCGAGGTGCAGACCGATCTGCGTCATTTCTTTGCCCGTCTTGTGCCGCCAAGCGATGACCCCGGTATGGCCTACCTGACCCACACCTATGAGGGGCCCGATGATATGCCCGCCCATATCAAGGCCGCGATGATGCCGGTGAGTTTGCAGATCCCGGTCAGCGACGGCCGGATGGTGCTGGGCACGTGGCAGGGGATTTACGTCTTTGAACACCGCGACGCGCCGAAGACGCGGCAGGTGGCCGCGCAGTTTATCCAGTCATGAGCGAGGCTGTGGACACGGCAGAGCGCTGGCTTGCGGCGCATCGGCGCGCGGTGTCGGAGTGGACGGCGACGATTTTCGAGTTTGCCGAACCGGCGTGGCGCGAATACCGATCGGCCGCGTGGTATGTGTCGCGGTTGCGCGCCGAAGGCTTCGAGGTTGAAGAGGCCTCTGGCGGCATGCCCACGGCGTTTTGTGCCCGCTGGACCAATGGCGAAGGTCCTGTGGTGGGGATGTATGCCGAATATGACGCGGTGCCCGGCAATTGTCAGGCGGCCGCCCCCGAAGAGCGGCCCCGCGGCGGGTTGAGCGTGTTGGCGGCGGGCCACACGGACCCGCATTCGGGGCTTGGGATTGCAGGCCTTGCTGGTCTTTTGGCCACGAAAGCGGCGATGGAGGCGCATGGCATCAAGGGGGGCCTACAGTTCACCGGGGAGCCTGCAGAGAAGGTGCGCGGTTCCAAACCCATTCACGCCGCCAAGGGGTATTATGACGGATTGGCGGCGATGCTGTCGTTTCATCCGTTCTACATGCTGCCCCTATGCAACACGGTGCGGTGGGACACGCAATGCGGGGCGGCCTATTCGATGATTTACCGCTTCTGCTGCGACGCGCCGGAAGGGTGGGGGGCGCAGGATGGCACGCCCATCCCGCAAAGCCATTCGGATGTGCGCGCGCCGGGTGCCAATGACGCGCTGGTCATGATGTATCAGTCGGCGCGGGTTTTGCGGGAGGGGATGCTGCCGCATCGTGGGGGCTGGTCGATGTCGGAGGCCATTCTGGGCACGGGGCAGGCCACCGCAGACAATCTGCCCGCGCGTCAGGCGGATTTACACTATATGATCCGGGTGCCGGATCTGGTGATGGCGGACCGGGTGAGTGGGCAATTGGACGCGCTGGCCGAGCATGCCGCCGCGATGACCGGGTGCCGGGTTGAAAAGCACTGGGTGTCGAAATCGCGGCCGGGTCTGACCAATCACGCGATGGCGCAGATGGTCTGGGAGGAAATGCAGGCGGTGGGGGCGCCGGAGTGGTCTGAGGCGGGCTTGGATTTGGCCCGCCGGGTTCAGGCGGCCTGTGGCTTTGAGGCAGAGGCGGACCCGATGCTGGAGGCCTGCACGCAGTTGATTGCGCCGCAGGACGCAGAGGCGATTTTGCGCCAAGGCCTGCCGCCGGAGCAGAGCCATGCCACCTCTGACGATTACACCGATATGAGCTGGCACGCGCCGCTTGCGCGGTTTTACGTGGCGCGGCCGGCGCTGCGTGGGGGGCCGTATCCGGCTTGGGCGATGAATGCGTTGGGCGGCATGCCGGCCACGATTGATCCGATGGTGGAGACGGCCGCGCGGGTGCTGGCGCGGGGCGCGCTGCGGGTGCTGTTGGATGAGGATTTGCGCGCGCGGGCCTGGGCCGAGTTCGACACGCGCACAGGTGGCGGTGTGGGTGGCGCGGAATGGAGTGCGCCCTTGGCGGAGTATGCGCCGCCGCTGGAGTTTGCCTGGCCGGAATATGTGGAGACGGTGCGCGGGCGGCATTGGCATGTGTGAACGCGCCGCTCGCCGCTCCCTTACGGGCGCGTCTCGCGGGGGTTAGCCCAGGATAACCCGGGCCTCGTGAGGTTTGGCGGAGAGCCGGGCGGCGCGGTAGGGTGTTTGACCGTGGCGGGTGGCCAGCTCTGGAAACAGTGCGAGCAGTTCGCTGAAGTCGTCTTGTGAGAGGGTTTGATCGCCGGGCTGGAAGCTTTCGGTCCAGGCGTTATCGACGAAAATGATCTCATGGGCGTCGCACATGATGTGGATGTAGGTCACGCCCGCGTCCGGCATGATCTGGTCGATGCCGGGTTTGGCGGTCATGTCGCGGGCTTTGACCAGCACCTGATCTTCGCCCAGCCACAGCTGTGTGGCGGCGTTTTCGATCAGCATGCGGTGTTGGGGGGAAACGGTCATGTCGCGGTCCGGCACGCCGGGTGCGATGCTGTCAGCGCGCAGGCGGATGGGCGCAAGATGCGGTGCCGCGTGTAGTTCTGCGCCAGTGAGGGTTTTGCTCCCGACCCAGCGGACACGTTGGGGGCCAGTGTCGCGGGTCTCGATCAGGTCGCCCGGTTTGATCTGTTCCACGGGGATGGGGCCATGGGGGGTGGCCACGAGGCTTCCAGGTGTGAAGCAGGGCACGATGATGGTTTCAATGTTGGTGAAGGTGGCGGTGGCGCCATCGGAAAAGGTGACGGTGCCGTTTTCGGGGTTGCCTGCATCGGGTGTGACCACCGCGCCGGGATCGGTGATGAGGAGCGTGTCGTTGTCATCGCCGCCTTCGCCACCGTCAATCACGTCGCCTGCGCTGATGGTGATCGTGTCGGCGTCGTCGCCGCCGTCGATGGTGTCCGCGCCGGTGCCGCCGTCGATCACGTCTGCGCCTGCACCCCCGGTGATCACGTCGTTGTTGTCGGCATCCTGACCGGTGGTGAGCACCAGGTTGTCGATGCCGAAACTTTCGTTGTTGATGCCAGCCGAGAGATCTGCGCCAAAGCCTATGGTGACGGATGCGCCGGGGTCTTCGAGGGTGACGGTGACGGGGTGGATTTCATCGTCATTGCCGGCGAAACCGAGGTTGGTTGACGTGCCGGCGCCCAGCTCGATGGTGACTTCGCGCCCGTCAGAGAGGGTGGTGGTGGTGGAATAGCTGTCAGAGCCTGCGTCGTCGAAGCTTTCGACGAAGACCTCTTCGCCGTCGATGAAAATTGAGAACGTGTCGCCGCCGCCGTCCCAACTGTCGAGCTCGTAGAAATCGAATTGGAAGGTGGCGACCTCTGCGGTGGGATCGGTGGTGAAGGTTTTGGAGACGGCCTCCGTGCCGTTGCTGTCGCCGAACCGGCCCAGGAACTCGGTGAAATTCGCGCCGCCATCCGTGGTGGTGGTGTCGGTCCAGCCGGTGGCACCGCCTTCAAAGTCCTCGGACGCCACCAGCGTGGGCGTGGCAGAGCCATCGCCCGCCTCGCCAAAGATCGTGTCATTGCCCGCGCCGCCGTCGATCGTGTCCGCGCCCCAGCCGCCGTCGATGGCATCGTTGCCGTCTTCGCCGAAAATCAGGTCGTCGCCGGTCCCGCCGTCTATTACGTCATCGCCCGCACCGGTGTTGGCCTCGGGGTCGATCAGAGAGGGGTAGCTGGCCAGATCGGTGGCCGCGTCCCCGGTGTCGGGGCCAGAGATCGTGCTGCTGAGCGTGTTGCCGCCGCCGTTCTCAAAGTAGATGATTTCGACCGTGTGCAACCCGGGCGGCAGGTCGATGGTGCCGCTCTGGGTTTCTTCGGGATGTTCGCCGTCATTGTCGACGACCTCTTGCCCGTTGATAAAGAGTTTGGAGCCGTCATCGGAGGTGGTTGTAAAGGTGTAGGTGCCGCCTTCGTCGACGTAGAGGTCAGTGGTGAACTTCAGCGCGAAGTCGTCGCCAGTGTCGAAATCCGTGGGCGTGATCGAGCTGGTCGTGCCGGTGGTGGTGGGTGTGGCGGTGTTGTCGCGCCCGTCATTGGCGGTGAAGCCAGCATCGGCGAGGTTTGACGGGCTGCCTGTTGGATCGAGGTCGTAATATTCGAACTGCCAGGGATCGCCGCCCGCGCCATTGCCCGGCGCGCCATCTGCTGACGGGGGCAGGGTGGTTGTGTCGCCGTAAATCTTATCATCGCCTGCGCCGCCCTCAATGGTGTCGGCGCCGTCACCTGCAAGGATGATATCGTCGTCGGGGCCTTCGCCGGGCAGGATCGCGTCGCCTGCATCCACCAGATCGCCATCCGCGTCGCCCAGATAGCCCGCGTCGATGGTGTCATCGCCTGCGGTCCCTTCGACATAGCCGTCTTGCGCCGCATCAAGGATGTTGACCTGTTCGATGTTGGAAAAGCTGAGCGTGGTGCCATCGTCGAAGGTGACACGCCCTGTTCCGTGGGGCCGGACACATCTGCGCCACCTGTGTCCTGATACTGGATCGAGGCCACGCTGCTGAGGTTGAGGACATCGACATCGCCGTCGCCTGCATCCTCTCCGCCATCGACCGTGTCATTGCCGCCTGCGGTGATTGTGTCATCGCCTGTGCCGCCGATCAGACTGTCGCCTGTCAGGTCACCCGCGCCTTGGAGCTCATCATTTCCGATCCCACCGTCGAGCGTGTCAGAGCCCGCGCCGCCGATCAGGACGTCATTGCCCTCTTCTCCGAAAATCAGGTCATCATCGGTTTCCACAGCGGTGAAATGCACGTCGGTGAGATAAACCACCTGCCCATCGGTGGAGCCGTTTTCATAGACCACCTCAAACCGTGTGGCCGGGCCTGCGATGGTGACGAGCACGGAGCCGTTGGCGTCTGCCTGACCGTCATTGGTGGTGCCGCCAGAGACGGTTTGACCCGCGACCGTGTCGTCGCCCGTGGCCGTCAGGGTGACGGGCACCGGGTTGCCCTCTGCGTCAAAGGCATTGACCGTCAGAATGTCCTGCCAGGTGTCGCCGTCCACGTCATTGATGCGAAAGGAGATGTCTTCCATCTCTACATCCGCGGAGACGGTCACGGTGGCGACATCCGACCCACCATCGCCGCCGATGGCCAGTGATGAGGTGTCAGAGAAGGGCTCTGAGGTGCCGACAAACTGGGTGGCGTTGTCGATCTCGGCATCCGCGAGTGCGCCGTCGTTTTGCACCTCGACCGTGAGGTTGGCGATGCCGGTGTTCTGGGTGAAGCCGCCTTCGACATTGACGCCGTCGCCTTGGCCGATCCAGCTTAGATTTTCGTCCGCTGTTGTGAGGCTGGCGGGTCCGCCGGTGATGGTGTCGTCGCCTTGACCGGCAAAGACCGTGTCGTCGCCCTGACCGGCCGCGATCACATCCTGATCGCCCGTGGTGCCATTGGTGCCGTCGCCATTGTCGACCTGTTCGAGGTTTTCATCGACGAAATCGCTGTCGATCAGATCGTTTTGACGCGTGCCGGTGACCACCCCGTCGGGGCCGCCATTGACGGTGAGGCGTTCTATGCCGGTGAAGGTGAGGGTGGAGCCATCATTGAACGTGACGGTGCCGTTTTCGCTGTCGGTGGGATCAAAGGTGACGAAATCCACGTCATCGACAATAAGGTTGTCATCGCTGTCGGTGCCGCCTTCGCCGCCCTCCACGGTATCGCCACCGGAGGCGAAGATCACGTCATTGCCGTTGCCCCCTTGCAAGAGGTCATCGCCCTCGCCGCCGATCAGCGTGTCAAAACCGCTGCCACCTTGCAGCAGGTCATCGCCCGCGCCGCCGATCAGGCTGTCGAGCCGCCATCGCCTTGCAGCGTGTCATTGCCTTCGCCACCATCAAGCGTGTCGTTGCCACCGCCCGCATCGAGCGTGTCAAAGCCCACACCACCCAGCAGGTTGTCAGATCCGCCGCCGCCATCGAGCAGGTCATTGCCGAACCCGCCGGAGATCGTGTCGTTGCCGCCTTCACCGAAAAGTTCGTCGTCATCTTGTGGCAGGGCCTCAAAATGCACATCCGAGACATAGAGCAGCTGCCCGCCCGCGCCTTCGTTTTCGTATATGATCTCAATGCGCGCGACAGGGCCGGGGATGTCCACGAGGACAGAGCCGAGCGCCTCATCGGTGTCAGAGGCCGTGCCGCCCGCGGTGGCGGTGTTGCCGTCGATGCCATCGTCGCCCGAGGCGGTGAGTGAGACCTCAATGAGATTGCCGTCTGCGTCATAGGCATTGACCGTCAGCACGTCTTTCCAGCCGCCGGAATCGATGTCCTGGAGGCGGAACGAAACGTTGGAGACACTGTCGTCAAAGCCTGTGCCGGCATTGGCGGAAAACTCTAGCTCGGTTGTCCAGGCGGTGCCGGTGCCATTGCCAATGAGGCTTAGATTTGAATTGGCGTCAAAGGGATCGCCGGTGTCCACAAAGCCCGCGCCCGTGGCCACAGTGGCGGAGGTGCCGGTGCCGCCATTGGTGAAGCTCACGTCGACGGTGATGCCGCCGGTGTCCTGGGTGAAGCCCGCCGACAGATCGCTGCCGTTGGCGCCTTCGTCGGTCCAGTCGAGAACAAGATCGGTGGGCGCCAAAGACGCGTCACCGCCGACGATGACATCATTGCCATTGCCCGCGTTTACCGTGTCATTGCCCGCGCCGCCCGTAATGTCGTCGGCGTCAGACGTCCCGTTCAGCACATTGTCTGTGCCGTCACCGTTGATCGTCGCCACGTTATCCTGCCTCAGCCTTGCACGACCGCTCGTTTTTCGGCGGCCTTTGGGCAGGGGGTACTCAACGATTGGGGCGACAATGTGGCAACGATCATCCCTCCGACCCGGCGATGCTGGCGGATTGAGCGGTCTTTATACGCGCGCCGCGGCCCCTCATTGTCGCGGCTCGGATTGAGCACAACACGGGTCTTGCCTTCATGCCGTTGACGTCGATCACGGTCCCGTTCAGCGCCTGTGACCTTTCCGGTTTTGCCAAGCTTCTGAAGCTTTGGAGCGACCCGCGTCTGGTCCCCTTGTGCGGGGGGACGTGGGCCTGTCGCCGATCCGTCTTTGTGTTGTTCTCAGCAAAGCCGATCCTGCCTCGGAGGCCGCGTTCCTCGGCACGTTTGCGGAGGCGACCGCGCTCTATCGGGTTTTTTCCGAATGCGTCGTTCTGGATGCGGGGCTTGAGGGGGACCGTGATCTTGTCGGAGCGGCGCTTGTTCACGGCATCAAGAACAAAGCCGAAGCGGCTTATGCCCGCTCTGATCTTTTCGTCAAACGACGAAGCCTTGTGGCAGCCTGGGCAGAGTTTGCGATCAAGAGGGATTTTGGCGAAAATGTCGTGGCGTTGACCTGGCGCAAAGTCCTATCAAAATTCTCTTACTGCCACTGTCGGCTGTCCGATTTCTTCTGTCCATCGAACGAAGGTAGGCGACGACCGGGTTACGGGACAGACCCGACTTTTGCCCATGCCGCCATTTTTCGACTTGAACGTGGAGAACGTACCCTGGCTCAGGCCATGCTTGGGGCACACCTCGGCTGTGGGCGCCCCGGCTTCCTGTTCCTTCATCATCCCGATGATCTGCGCCTCGGTGAAACGGCTCTTTCGTATCTGTTTGCTCCTTCAAAAGGTTAAGCAAACTCTACATTAAAGTGCGGGAGGTTTCGGGGGGCAGGTCAACATCAACGGCGGGGGGGTCAACTATGGCTCGCCCTTTGGTGGCTACAAACAGTCCGGCAATGGCCGCGAAGGCGGTTTGATGGGATTGGAAGACTACCTAGAAACAAATACCCTACATGGGATCGCCTGACCGGAACTGGCTGACAGGAAAGAAGTGACGACAATGACTGCACGCCTCCCGCGCCCCCGCCGGAGCTTTATTTTCACGCCGGGGCTGCGGCCCGATATGTTTCTCAAGGCGTTGGCGTCTGGGGCGGATATCGTCTGTGTCGAGCTGGAAGACGGGATTGCGCCCAAGGACAAGGCCGAGGCCCGCCAAAAGGCCCTTGCCCTGTTCGAACAGCCGCAAGCCGATGACGGCGTGGAACGTATCGTGCGGATCAATTCGATGCGTGAACGGTTCGGGATCGAGGACGTGCAGGCCATCCTGGCTACGGATACCCCGCCACCCGCGCTGATGATGCCGAAAGTGCGCACATCAGATGAGGTGGTGATGCTCGATCAGCTGCTGACCGAGGCGGGGCATACGACGCGGCTGCATGTGATCATTGAAACGAATGAGGGGCTGGAGGCGGCGTTCGAAATTGCCAGGTGTTCAGACCGGATCGATGCGATGTTCTTTGGCGGGGTGGATATGGCAGCCGAATTGCGTTGCCAGAACACGTTCGATACGATGATCTATGCACGGTCTCGCGTGGTCCATGCCTCGGCCGCAGCGGGTCTCGATGTAATAGATGTGCCGTTTCTTGATCTCGACGATCCGGACGGGATGCGCGTTGAAGCCGAGAAAGTGCGCGATCTGGGGTTTGCGGGCAAAGGCTCGGTCCACCCAAAACAGATCGCCGCGCTCAACGAAGTCTTCACACCGACCGAGGCGCAGATCACCCGCGCGCGCCGCATCATTGCCGAGTTCGAGGCAGCCGATACCGGCCTCGTTGTGATCGACGGAAAACTGATCGAAAAACCGGTGTTGCGCGACATGTACCGCATTGTCGCCATCGCGGACAGGATGGGAAGATGAGGGATGGGCCACGATTGCACACCGGGCTCTGCCTTGCCTGAGGCAACTGAACGCCCCGGCATCTGCGCCATTGTCGGCGCGGGCCAAGGGCTTGGTGCGGCATTGGCGGAAAGGTTTGCACGCGGTAGGTTTGACATTGCACTGCTCTCTCGATCAGAAAACAGCGCCGAGGCAGCACGAAATGCGGCACTTGCGGCGCGGCCAACCACTCAGGTCTGGCATCAAAGCGCTGACGCAACCGAGCCTGCCTCCCTCGAAAGGGCGCTCTTGGCTCTGTCGGCGGACGCTGGCCCGATTGACGTGCTGATCTACAACGTCCGGGGCGCGTTCACGAAATGCGAACCGCTGGCCATGACCTATGACATGCTGGAAGAGGCCTTCCGCATGGAAGTGACCGGGGCCTTTGCCGCTGCGAAGGCGGTGTTGCCCGGGATGCGCACACGTGGACACGGCACGATCTTTTTCTCAAGCGCAACGGCGGCATTTCGGGGCTCGGCCACGCATCCGGTCTATGCAATCGGTAAGTTCGGCCTTCGCGCGCTGTCGCAGAGCCTGACAAAAGCCTATGCCAAAGACGGGGTTCATATCGTGCATATGCGCCTTGATTGCGATCTTGACGTGCCGATCATGCACCGGATCTATGGTGCGACCCGCGATCAGACGGGCTTGGCGGATCCCAAAGATGTCGCTGAAACCTATTGGCTGACCTATCAGCAGCCCAAAGGAGCCTGGAGCAACGAAGTTGAAATCAGGCCGCATACCGAAACATGGACCTACTAGCGGATCGCAGGGATGTATAAACTGTTTTACGCACTCAAGAGCGCCTCCATGGGCGTCCGTGTTTTGCTGGAAGAAATCGGCGCGCCTTATGAGCTTATTGAGACATCGGTGAAGATCGACGAGCCGCGCCCGCCAGAGCAGCTCGCGGTCAATCCCAATGGCTGGGTTCCGGTCCTGTTGTGGGAAGGTGGCGCGATGTATGAATGCGCCGCGATCACGATGTTTCTATGCGACCGGCATCCAGAAGCACGGCTGGCACCGGCCATTGATGATCCGGCGCGGCCGACGTACCTGCAAACGCTGGTCTATTTCTCCAACTCGGTGCAGAACGCCTTTCAGCTGACCTATTACCCGGATCGGTTTGTGGATGCGCCTGCCGATGAAGCAAGCGCGCGGCGGCGGGGCAACCGACGGCTCAGGGAAACTTGGACAGTGATCGACGATCAAATCGGTGACAAGAAATGGGTGCTTGGCACTCAATTCAGCGCGGCCGACATTTATCTATTCATGCTCACGACGTGGTTGCGCACGGCCAAAGGACATCCGACCCTGTCCGAATTTCCAAATGCCAAACGCATCGCTGACAAAGTGCTGCAACGGCCAAGCACGCAGCGTGTCTACCAACCCTGGATCGCAAATCCGCAATATTGACCAGTTTGCCTAACGTGGCCGGTTAAAGGCTGAGAGCACTTGTACCGCCAGTGCTTTGGTGTTTTCGCCCGGGTTGACGGTGGTTCGCAGAACGATTTGCGTATAGGGAAGCTCGGGCAGATCCTCGTTCACGCAGACCGATTGATTGCAATTGGTTACACGGCTCAGCGGTAATGCGGCCACCGCTAGATCCGCCCGAACAGCGGCGAGTTGCGATTCCGATACATTTGAAAGATACGCGATCCGATAGGGAATGCCGGCGCGTTTCAAAGCGTCGAGCGCGGCAAGGCGCCATGGGCAACCCACAGATGCGACCGCCAGACGCAAGGGCCGTTCCTTGTTTCGATGTCCGTTTACATGGGTGGCCCAAACCAAAGGTTGCTCATGCAGCAACCGGTCTCTTTCTTCGGGCGGTGCACCACCGCCGACCGTCAGAATTGCAATATCCAGCTCGTCTTTGGTCAGCATTGCAGCCAAATCCTGAGCATCGCCGGAAACGATCTCAACAGTGACGCCGGAGTGTGCTTGTGAAAATCCAGCCAGAATTTCCGGCATGCGGGTTTCGGCATTTTCCAGACAGATGCCGACGCGCACCACCCCCTCGATACCCGGGCTTTGCATTTCGGCAATGGCGGTATCGTTTGCCTGCACAATGCGGTGCGCATGGGGCATCAAACGTTCGCCAACAGCAGACAGGCGCATGGCACCCTCGGCACGTTGAAATACAGGCGAGCCAACCAGATTCTCCAGCTTTTTCATTTGCATAGACACAGCCGCAGACGACCGTGCCACACGCTCTGAGGCAAGCTTTACCGAACCGGTATCGGCCACCGCGATGAAGGTTTTCAACACGTCAATTTCAAACCGCATCGAGCCGGGGATCAAAGGTGCATTCATAAGAGGTAATTCAGCATTACTTAATCTACCTGTCAACAAGTTTTGCTTGCCTTAATCTAGATGGGCGGATCAACCTCGGCACTGGCAGCATGGATGCCGTGGCCACGCGATGCACTTGTGGTGGCAGCATGTGGGCATGAAATGGAAGGAGCGCCGATGAAATATACCGAAGAACATGACTGGCTCAGGGTTGAGGGCGATGTCGTCATTGTCGGAATCACAGAACACGCAACTGAACAACTGGGGGATGTTGTCTTTGTCGAATTGCCCGAACCGGGCACGCAAGTCAGTCATGGCGATGAGGTTGTCGTTATCGAAAGCGTCAAAGCGGCAAGCGGAATCTCGGCCATGTATGATGGCGAGATTGTCGCAGTGAATGTGGCGCTGGTGGATACGCCTAATCTGGTGAACGAAGACCCCACCGGGGCCGCTTGGTTTTTCAAGATCAAACTGGCTGACATGGCGGTTCTGGACGGCCTGATGGACGAGGCGGCCTATAAGGATATGATCGCCTGAATCACTTCGGATCGCAGCAACGCCAAAGGAGCTGAGATGACGCGCATCGATGCGCCAAAACACCTACCGTCAGTGGATCGCCTTGTGAACACGCCAGGTGTACAGGACTTGGTGCGTGACCATGGCGCGGCCCTGCTCACACGCTGTGCGCAGGGCATCTTGGAACAGGCACGCCAGAGCTTGCTGGCAGGTGAGTCAACGGATATGGCGGCGCTGGTCCAATCGCTCTCTGACGAGACAGAACGCGTTTTACGCCCGTCGCTCCGGCCAGTTTACAATCTGACAGGCACAGTGCTGCACACCAATCTTGGACGCGCGTCGCTGCCCCAATCCGCGATACAGGCGATGGTCGAGGTTGCGCGCGGTGCCAGCAACCTGGAATTTGACTTGGACACTGGCAAACGCGGTGACCGCCACCGGCACGCCGAAGCCCTGCTGTGTCAGTTGACCGGGGCCGAAAGCGCTCTTGTTGTGAACAACAACGCGGCGGCCGTGCTGCTGACAGTCAATAGCCTGGCGCGGCGCAAAGAGGTGCCGGTGTCACGGGGTGAGCTGATCGAGATCGGCGGAGCCTTCCGCATGCCAGACATCATGGCCCGTGCAGGCTGCAAGCTGGTGGAAGTTGGCACCACCAATCGTACACATGACGTCGATTTTGAGGCTGCGATTGGCCCCAGAACTGCCTTGCTGATGAAGGTTCATACCAGCAATTTTGAAATGCAAGGTTTCACCAAGAACGTATCGGAACAAGACCTTGCCGAGATCGCACATCGCCATGATCTGCCCCTTGTCACGGATCTGGGCAGCGGCACTCTGATTGATCTGGAACACTACAATCTACCGCATGAAACAACCGTCACCGAGGCCTTGCAAGCCGGGGCCGATCTGGTGACCTTTAGCGGTGACAAGCTGCTAGGCGGACCGCAGGCAGGCATCATTGCCGGCCGTCGCGATCTGATCGACAGGCTCAAGCGCAACCCGATGACCCGGGCCATGCGGCCCGACAAACTCACCCTGGCCGCCCTGCAGGCCGTTCTGCAGCTCTACACCAACCCCGAGCGGCTGGTGGAAGAGCTGCCGGCACTGCGCCTTTTGATGCGTGACCCTGCGGAGATTGAACACTTGGCGATGCGTCTGGTCATCCCCGTTCAGGAGTGTTGCCAACCCTTCGACGTTGCGGTGGCGCAGACCTACGCCCAAGTGGGCAGCGGAGCCTTGCCCATTGATAGATTGGAAAGCACAGCGTTGAAGATAACGCGGCCTGATCTGCGCCGCCCCGGAGCCGTTCTGAACAGGCTCGCCAAGGCCTTTCGAGGCTTGCCGGTTCCGGTGATCGGGCGCATTTCCGATGATGCGCTGTGGTTTGATCTCAGATGCCTCGAATATGAAGAAGGTTTTATTAAAAACCTGGAGGGCCTGACGGCACAATGATCATTGCAACGGCAGGACATGTGGACCACGGCAAGACCGAGCTGGTCAAGGCGCTGACCGGCGTAGATACAGACCGTCTGCCCGAGGAAAAGGCCCGCGGCTTGTCTGTGGATCTCGGGTTTGCCTACCACAGCCTGCCCGACGACGACTCGATTTTGGGGTTTGTCGATGTTCCCGGACATGAGAAGTTCATTCGCAACATGCTGGCCGGTGTCGCGGGCATCGATCTGGGTTTGCTTGTGGTCGCTGCCGATGACGGGGTGATGCCGCAAACACGCGAGCATCTGGCCATACTTGGCCTCTTGGGTATGCGCCAATACATCGTCGCACTGACCAAGATTGATCGCGTATCCCGTGAACGCATTCAGGAGGT
>JBCBWJ010000180.1:0-6367 GCA_039817165.1 Pseudomonadota bacterium
GAAGGTGTTGAGCTTGTCTTGCTTTCAGCCGGTGAAATCCCCCGGGAACTGGCCGCCGGGCGGATTCATCTGGGCGTCACTGGCACTGACCTCATCCGCGAGAAACTTGCGCAATGGGAGCAGCGGGTCGAGCCATTGGCTGAACTCGGGTTTGGTCAGGCTGATCTTGTACTTGCGGTGCCAAGAGGGTGGGTGGATGTGAACTGTCTCGACGATCTCGACGCGGTCGCGGCAGCTTTTCGAGCTAAGCACGGGTTCCGCCTGCGCATAGCCACTAAATATCACCGCCTCATCAGAGAGTTTTTGCGCGATCACGGCGTCGCAGACTATCAGTTGGTCGACAGTCAGGGCGCAACCGAGGGCACGGTGAAAAACGAAACTTCCGAGGCCATCGCCGATATAACGTCCACTGGTGACACGTTGCGGGCCAATCACCTGAAGATACTCGAAGACGGGCTTGTCCTGCGCTCTCAAGCCACTCTGTTTCGCGCGCGCGTCACTGAAATGTCAGAAGAAGATCGCTCCACACGCAGAGCATTGATCGGGATGCTGGGTTTGGCGTGAACGCGAGCGCCTGAGTTTAAATCTGCCCAAATACCACCGCGGGAGCAACAAATTTGGCGCCCTGCCGCAACAGGGTGCCGTTGTTTAATCAGAAGCGGAACGCGCCGCGGATCTGGAAGGTCGTTGCCTCTACGTCGATCGTCGTCGGGCCGTAGTTGTTGAACTCGTGGTAGAGAACTTCGCCGCCGACGGAAAACTGATCGTTGATCAGGTAGTCATAGCCGGCGCCGATGAAATAGCCGTCTTCGGTACCCAGAAGGCTTGCGTCAGCTTGTGCATAACCGCCCGTGGCGTAAAGGAGACCATTGCCCAGTTCCACACCGCCACGCACTTTGGCGCGGAACACGTTGTCTACATTAACGCCGGGTGTGAGTGTGATATCTGAAAAGTCGTAATCCAGACCGCCGCCGAGGACAAACGTCCCGAAATCATAGTCATAGCCGGCGATGAGACCGCCGATGAAACCGTCGCCATCGACGCCCGGAACGTTTGTGTCGATATTGGCGTACCCAAGCTGAACACCGCCGTAAAAGCCAGTCCAATCCTGACCGGAGGGCGAAATGCCGGCGGAGGTGAGGACGACGGGTTCGGGCGCGGCAGCATTCGAGCTGCCAGCCAACGCAGGTTGGGACAGGAGCGCGATGGCGGCTGCGGTTGTTGCGACTGCTGTTTTCATGAGACTGGTCCTTTCTTGGACGTGTTATGTTCTTGATGTCATTCTGAGGCGACAAGCGTCTCTTCTCGTGCCCATAAGATTGGGCTGCGGGGAATTTTTTAAATTCACGTTCGCGCACTGCGCATAAACTAGCCGTGATCGGTGTTTCATCATCGGCAAAAGATGGCCTAAGCCATCCACTGCGTCGTATCCGGCGCAGCCTTTCGGCACGATCTGGCCGATTTCTTCCGTTCTGTCAGCGGGTTTTAGCGCACCTAATTGAGGCCGCGCTTGGCTGAACCCTCAGGTTTAGGGCCGCGGGCGCCGACCATACGGCGCCCGCAACTACTTAGAAACGGTAAGCGCCGCGGATTTCGAACGTTGTTGCGTCCACGTCAACTGGCGTGTTCGCGTAGTTATCGAATTCGTGATAGAGAATTTCGCCGCCGATCGAGAAGGACTCGCCCACGAGATGCTCATAGCCTAGGCCAAGATACCATCCATCTTCTGACCCAAGCAGGTTGGTTTCAGCCTGTGCGTAGCCGCCCGTCAGGTAGCCAAGCCCGTTACCAAACTCGATGCCGCTTCTCAGTTTCACGCGAAAGACACTTTCCAGTTTCAAAGCTGGTACAGCTGGGAACCGAACGCCACCAGGTGCACCTGGCAGCAAAGTGACATCGGTCCAATCGTAATCCAGACCGATGCCGAGAACCGCGCGGCCAATGTCATAATCGTAGCCCGCCGTTATACCAAAGATACCGCCGTCACCACCAATAGGGGGCGTGTTGGAATTCACGTCGATGTAGCCGCCTTGGACACCGAGGTAAAATCCGGTCCAATCCGGACCGACAGGTTCAATCGGTGCTAAAACGGGATCGGGTGGCGGAGGTGCAATGTTGCCCGCGCCAGCGGCCGTGGCTGTCAGGGCAAGAGCCGCAAAAGTTGTAAATATTTTCTGTTTCATGGACATCGTCCTTTTATGAACTTGCTCGATTTTTGTATTAGTTGTTCGGGGTAACTTGAGAGTGACCAAATACTCAACGCCGTAGAACGTATTTTCGTTCCTTGCCCAACGTCTACACCCAGAGTTGCGTGATGCAAACAATGACACGGGGTTTCAGTTGAATTTTCGCTTTTTGTGAAAATCTGGCAACAGTTCGATGCCTTCGGTCACAATACACCGATATCCGCAAGTGCTGCTGACAGTTCTGCGGGCAGGGGCTCTTCGTGATGGCGCGACCGTGGAAGGTCGGCGGGAGCGTCCAATGAATTCAAGTAACGCCAACCTTGAAATGGACGCTTCTGGGCTGTGCAAGTGCGCACTATTTCGGGGTCGAGCACAAAGGCACAGCGTCGTATCCCGTCGGATCCCATCGCCTCGTCAAATCGCAACACTTTCTGACGACATTGGATCATCCCTTGAATGACCCAGTAGATCGATCCGCCCGCTAAAACTTCGTCGGCGCGTTTGGGCCACATCCGCGTCACGTGCCGGGCCAGACCTTCCGCGTGCAAAGCGCGGCGGCTTTCTTGCCAATCCACGAGGCTTTCGACTGATTTTGTGCCGACGCTGAGCTTGATCAGGTTAAGATGAGCCACCGTACAGAATCCCCTGGTTCCCGCCACATATCGTAGGTCCTCGCAAATAGGATGCAAGGAGTAGTGGATTTTTGGCACTCAAAGCGCTAAAATCCAAACCTTGTCTGACATATTGAGGATACGCTTGATGAGCCGTTTCGCCGCACCAATTGCCGAAAGCATCTGGGACATGAAGTACCGCTTCAAACAGGCGGACGGCACACCTGTTGACGTAACGGTCGAAGACAGCTGGCGCCGCATTGCCCGTGCGCTTGCAAGCGTTGAAGCAACACCCGATGCGTGGGAGGAAAAGTTTTACTCTGCGTTGGAAGATTTTCGCTTTCTCCCTGCCGGTCGGATCACCGCGGGTGCCGGCACCGGCCGGTCTGTGACGTTGTTCAATTGCTTTGTCATGGGCACCATCCCCGACAACATGAGCGGCATTTTTGACGCGCTGCGCGAGGCCGCACTCACGATGCAGCAGGGCGGTGGGATCGGCTATGATTTCTCCACCATCCGACCAAAAGGCGCTGAGGTCAAAGGCGTGGCCGCCGATGCCAGTGGCCCGCTGAGCTTCATGGATGTCTGGGACGCGATGTGCCGCACCATCATGAGCGCGGGCAGCAGGCGCGGCGCGATGATGGCCACCATGCGTTGCGATCACCCCGATATCGAGGCCTTTATCACCGCTAAATCAGATGCGGTGCGGCTGCGGATGTTCAACCTGTCGGTGCTGGTCACCGATGCTTTCATGGACGCGGTCAAGGCAGACGGCTCTTGGGATCTGACCTTCGGCGGCACGGTCTATCACACCATTCAGGCCCGCGATCTGTGGAACAAGATCATGCAGGCGACGTATGATTACGCCGAACCGGGCGTGATTTTCATCGACCGCATCAATGACGCTAACAATCTGGCCTATGCCGAAACCATCGCCGCCACCAACCCCTGCGGCGAACAGCCTTTGCCGCCCTATGGCGCGTGCCTCTTGGGGTCGATCAACATGGCCCGGCTGGTGCGCGATCCCTTTGAGGCGGGCGCGGATATCGACCCGGCAGAGATTGATGATCTGGTCGCCACCGCGGTGCGCATGATGGACAACGTCGTCGATGCCTCGCGCTTTCCCCTCGATGCGCAGGCGCAAGAGGCGCAGGCCAAACGCCGGATCGGCCTTGGGGTCACAGGCCTGGCTGATGCGCTCTTGATGATGGGCCTGCGCTACGGCTCCGAAGAGGCCGCCGCCCAAACCGACCGCTGGCTGCGCCAGATCGCCCGCGCGTCCTATCTGGCCTCCACCCGTCTGGCCGCCGAAAAAGGCGCGTTCCCGCTTTTCGAGAGTGACGCGTTTCTGGCCAGCGGCACGATGGAGGGGATGGATGATGACGTGCGCGCCCAGATCGCCCAGCACGGCATCCGCAACGCGCTGCTCACCTCAATCGCGCCCACCGGCACGATCAGCCTTTATGCGGGCAATGTCAGCTCCGGCATCGAGCCGGTGTTTGCCTATTCCTACACCCGCAAAGTGCTGCAAAAAGACGGCAGCCGCACCGAAGAAGAGGTGGTCGATTACGCCGTCGCCCTCTGGCGCGAAAAGTTCGGCGATATCGACCTGCCCGACTATTTCGTGAACGCCCAGACCCTGGCCCCCGAAGACCACGTGCGCATGCAGGCCGCCGCGCAACGCTGGATCGACAGCTCCATTTCCAAGACGATCAATGTGCCCGAAGACATCTCGTTCGAGGCTTTCCAAGAGGTGTATATGCAAGCCTGGGATCAAGGCTGCAAAGGCTGCACCACGTACCGCCCCAACGACGTGACCGGGTCCGTTCTGACCGTGAGCGAGACAACCGACGCCGCCCCCGGAGAAAGCCCTGCCGATGCGCAGGCGATCCCATCTATGGGCGGTGAAGTGGTCTACATGTCAGAGCCGCTCGACCGGCCCAATGAGCTGGAAGGCGCGACCTACAAGCTCAAATGGCCTGACAGCAACCACGCGATCTACGTGACCGTGAACGACATCGTGCTCAACGGGCACCGCCGACCGTTCGAGGTGTTCATCAATTCCAAGAACATGGAACACTACGCCTGGACGCTCGCACTCACCCGCATGATTTCGGCCGTGTTCCGGCGCGGCGGGGATGTGTCCTTTGTGGTGGAAGAGCTCAAGGCCGTCTTCGACCCGCGCGGTGGGGCGTGGATGAACGGCAAATACATCCCCTCCACCATCGCGGCCATCGGCGGCGTGCTCGAACAGCACATGATCCAAATCGGATTTCTCGCAGGCGAAGGGCTGGGCCTCAAGGAAGACCCTCAAGCGCAGGTGGTGAACTTGGGCCAGAACCGCGGCCCATCCTGCCCGTCCTGCGGCTCCTTCGAGATGCGCATGGTCGAAGGCTGCATGACCTGTGCAAGCTGCGGCTATTCCAAATGCGGGTGACGCTCAGTTGCGCCCCTACCGATCCAGCAAAATTCCCGACGCCATAAACCCACCATCCACGTTCAGGATGTGCCCGTTGATGTAACCCGCCTCCTCTGAGGCCAAAAACGCCACGGCCGCGGCCACCTCCTCGGGCTGGGCATACCGTGCCGCCGGGATCTGATCGGTCCAGCGTTTGCGGTCCTGGGGCCCATGCACCTGCAAGATCATCGGCGTGTCCACCGGCGTCGGCGCCACGGCATTCGCTGTCACACCGCGCGCGCCCAGCTCTGCCGCCAAAAGCTGGGTCAGCGTGTCCACCCCGCCCTTGGTACAGGAATACGCCCCGCGATAGGAATTGGCGATCTGGCCGTTCACTGAACTGATCGTGATGATCCGGCCAAAACCCGCCTCCACCATGCGCCGCCCGGCCACCTGACAACAGTGGAACGTGCCGGTGAGGTTCACCTTCAAAATGCGCTCCCAATCCTCGGGGTCAAAGTCTAAAACAGGCGCGGCTTTCACAATCGCCGCACTTGTGACCAGCGTGTCAATCCCACCTTTCGCGTCCTCCGCCGCAAAAAGCGCCTCAACGCCCGCGCGGTCGGTCACATCAAGCGCCACCGCTTCCGCGCGGCCACCGGCCTGCGTGATCTCGTGGGCCACAGCCTCGCACGCGTCCAAATCCAGATCCGTGACGACCACGTGAAACCCCGCCTGCGCCAACCCGCGCGCCACAGCCGCGCCGACGCCGCCTGCACCGCCTGTGATCACGGCTTTCCTGTGGGATAATTTTGCCATCAGATCTCCTAGTCCGCGCGCGCTTCAAACGGATCAATAACCTGCGCCTTTGGAAAAACCCGCAGCACATCGGGCGTTGTGGGCGCCTGAAAGATCAGTTTCACATTGGCTCCCGCATCCATCGTGGCATAAGCATCAAGCCCCGCGCCGCGCGCATGCCAAAGCGTTTCAAGCACCTGCCACGAGCCGGGCTTGAGATAGGTCAGGACGGGACGCGCGGCCATCATCGTGGCGTGCATGGCCAGGGCATTGGCCTCCGCCAGCCGGCCCAGGGTTGGAAAATCACCCTCCGCCACCGCCGCCTCGATAGCCGCGCAATCGGCCTCTGCGCGCGCGGGCCAGGCGTCAAAAAG
>JBCBWJ010000181.1:0-6353 GCA_039817165.1 Pseudomonadota bacterium
ATCCGCCGGCCCCGCGGGCTGGCCGCCGCCAACACGTCCAGCGCCGCGCCCAGCGAGGTCGGATTGGCATTATAGGCATCATCCATCACCACCAGCGCCGCCTCGGGCCGGTCCGGGTCAAGCTCAATCCGCTCCACCGCGCCGCGCCCGCTCACAGGCGCCCATCGCGACAGCGCCGTCGCCGACAGCGCCAGATCCGCGCCAAGCGCCTTGGCCGCGGCCAGCGCCCCCAGCCCGTTCATCGCAAAATGCTCGCCCGCCGAGGCCAGTTTGAACAAGAACGCGCCCTCCGCCGTCTCCGCCTTGGCCACGCTCACACCCTCGGCCACCGTGACCGACACCAACCTGTAGTCGCGCCCCTGCCTGCCAAAGCCCAGCTCGGTCGCGCCCACCGCCGTTGCGGCGTCGCACAAAAGGGGCGCCGTCGCGATATCGTCATTGATCACCGCAACACCGCCCGGCGCGAGCCCGTCAAAAATCGCCGCCTTTTCTCGCGCGATCCCCTCGATCCCGTCGGCAAAGGCCTCCATATGCACCTCCGCCACCGTGGTGATCATCGCCACATGCGGGCGCGCCATCCGCGAAAGCGGCGCGATCTCGCCGGGGTGGTTCATGCCGATCTCGATCACGGCAAACTCGGTGTCCACCGGCATCCGCGCCAGCGTCAGCGGCACCCCCCAGTGGTTGTTGTAACTGGCCACCGAGGCATGGGTCCGCCCCTGGGCCGCCAACACATCGCGCAGCATCTCCTTGGTCGAGGTTTTGCCCACCGACCCGGTGATGCCCACAACCCGCGCGTCCGTCCGCGCCCGGCCCGCCCGGCCCAACGCCTCGAGCCCCGCCTGCACATCGTCGACAATCAAAAGCGGCGCGTCCTCCGCCACACCCTCAGGCACCCGTGACACCAAGGCCGCCGCCGCCCCCTTTTCCAACGCCTGCGCCACAAACGCGTGCGCATCCCGCGCCACCGTCAGGGCCACAAACAGATCCCCTGGCTCCAAAGTGCGGGTGTCAATCGACACGCCCGTGGCCACCCAGTCGCCCGTGGCCCGCCCGCCAGTCGCACGCGCGGCCTCTTGCGCCGTCCAAAGGCTCACAACAGGTCCCCATCGAGCGCCGACACCGCCACACTGGCCTGTTCAGCATCGTCAAACGGAAACACGTCATCGCCCACAATTTGCCCGGTCTCATGGCCTTTACCGGCGATCAAAAGCGCGTCGCCCGCGCCCAACGCATCCACCCCGCGCAAAATCGCCTCCGCCCGGTCGCCCACCTCGGTGGCCTCAGGGCAGCCCTCCATCACCGCCGCCCGGATCGCGGCGGGGGGTTCACTGCGCGGGTTGTCATCGGTGACAATCACCTGATCGGCATGCTCTGCCGCCGCCTGCCCCATCAAGGGCCGCTTTCCGGCATCCCGGTCGCCGCCCGCCCCCACAATGCAGACAATCCGCCCCATAACATGGGGCCTCAGCGCCCGCAGCGCGGTGGAAACGGCATCCGGCGTGTGCGAGTAATCCACAAATACAGATGCGCCATTAGACCGCCGCGCCGCCAGCTCCATACGCCCCCGTACCGTGCGCATCGACGACAGCGTCGAAAACACCTGCTGGGCATCCGCGCCCGCGCCAATCGCCAATCCGGCCGCCAACAACACGTTTTCGGCCTGAAACCCGCCGATCAGCTTTAGCTCCGCCTGCGCCACGCGCCCGCGCCAGTCAAAGCGCAGCACCTGCCCCGTGGGCGAGAAACTGCGCGCCACAATGTGCAAATCCGCCCCATCCGTGCGCCCCACGGTCAGCACCTCTTGGCCCCGCGCGCGCGCCACAGCGGCCATATCGCGCCCCCTCGCGTCGTCAATATTGATCACCGCCACCCCGTCTTCGGGCAACACGCGCGAAAACAGCCCCGCCTTGGCGTCAAAATACGCCTCGAACGTGTCGTGGTAATCCAGATGATCCTGACTGAAATTGCTGAACCCCGCCGCCGCCAGCCGCACACCATCCAGCCGCCGCTGCGCCAACCCGTGCGAAGACGCCTCCATCGCGGCATGGGTCACCAGATGCGCATCCGCCTCCGACAGGATCCGGTGCAGCGTGACAGGCTCCGGCGTCGTATGCGCCAGCGGCGTGGTATAGGCCCCTTCAACGCCCGTGGTGCCGATATTGACCGCGTCAAAGCCCATCCGCTCCCAGATCTGGCGGGTGAAACTGGCCACCGAGGTCTTGCCGTTGGTGCCCGTCACCGCGACCACCGTCTCCGGCTGCGCCCCAAACCAAAGTGCGGCGGCAAAGGCCAGCGTCTGACGCGCATCCTCGGCCACGATCACCGCGGCACCCGCGCCCTCCAGCACATCCGCCGCAATCCGCGCGCCGTCCGCATCCGTCAAAATCGCGCCCGCACCCTGCCGCAGCGCATAAGGTATGAACTCGCCCCCATGCACCTGTGATCCCGGCAAGGCGGCAAACAAAAATCCCGGCTTCACATCGCGGCTGTCCACCGCAAGCCCGGTGACATCGGCCTTTTTGCCGCCCAAAGCGGTCAGGCCCAGTTGATCAAGAGATTTAACCTGGCTCACTGCGCCCCGCCCGTTTGACCCACTTTGATCGGCCTATTCGGCCAGTTGCGACACCTCTGTTATACCAGTGGGCGCGAGGGGTTCAATCTCGGGTCTCAGCCCCATCAAAGGGGCCACCCGGCGGATGATCTCGGCGGCCACAGGCACCGCCGTCCACCCGGCGGTGCGGCGCGGCTCATCGCCGGAATTTTCCGATGGCTCATCCAGCGTCACCACCAGCACGTATTTGGGGTCATGGGCCGGGAACACGCTGGCAAAGGTGGCGATCACCTTGTCCTCGTAATAGCCGCCGCCATGGGTCTTGGGCTTGTCCGCCGTGCCGGTCTTGCCGCCCACCGCATAGCCCGTCACTTCACCCAGCGAGGCGGTGCCGTCCGTGACCACTTCGCGCAACATCCGCAACGACATCGCCGCCGCCTCTTGAGATATCACCTGTGCGCCCCGCTGATTGCGCGGCTGGCGCAACAGCGTCGGCTCCACCTTGTAGCCCCCATTGGCCAAGGTCGCATAGCCCGCCGCCAAATGCAGCGGCGACGACGACAGACCGTGCCCATAAGAGATCGTCATGAGCGACAGCTCAGACCACTTCTTCGGCGTCAGCGGCTTGGCATTGGGCGCCTCGAACAATTCCAGCGAGGTAGGCTCCAAAAGCCCCAACCGGCCCAGAAATTCCTGCTGCCGCTTCACGCCAATCATCTGCGCCACCCGCGCCGTACCAATGTTGGAGGATTTCACGATCACCTTGGTCGCCGACAGTTCCGGGCCGTAATTGTGGAAATCCCGGATCTTGAACTTGCCCCAACGCAGCGGGCCTTGCGTGTTGATCATCGTCGACGGGTTCACCAGCCCCAGGTCCAGCGCCTGCGCCATGGTGAAAATCTTGAAGGTCGAGCCCAGCTCGTAAAGCCCCTGCACCGCGCGGTTGAAAATCAGGCTGTCCGACGGCAAGCCCTCGCTCGGCGGCAAAGGCCGGTCATTGGGATCAAAATCCGGCAGGCTTGCCAGCGCGATCAGCTCTCCGGTCTCCACATCCATCAACACGGCCGCGGCACCCCGCGCATTCATGATGGTCATACCACCATGCAGCACCCGCTCCACCGCCGCCTGCACCGACAGATCAATCGACAGCGTCAGCGGCTCATGACCGCGCGCCGGATCGCGCAGGCGTGCGTCAAACTGCTTTTCGACGCCCGCCACACCGATCACCTCGGCAGAATTCACCCCTTCTTCGCCGAAACTCGCCCCGCCGAGGATATGCGCGGCCAGCGCACCATTGGGGTAAAGCCGCATCTCCCGCGGCCCAAAGAGCAGCCCCGGCTCGCCAATATCATGCACCGCCTGCTTTTGCTCAGGGCTGATTTTCCGCTTGATCCACAAGAACTTACGCTTGCCCGTGAAATCCTTCACCAGCCGGTCACGCTCCAGATCAGGGAAGATCTTCACCAACGCATCCGCCGCCCGCTCCGGCTCGATCATCTGCTGGGGTTGGGCATAAAGAGAATGCGTCTCGAAATTCGTCGCCAGAATGCGGCCTTTGCGGTCCACGATATCGGCCCGCTGCGCCAGGATCTGCGCGCCTGCGGCCCCCGCGCGCGGCTCCACCGGCTCGGAATTGGCCAAGGTGCCCATCCGCGCCCCGATGGTGGCAAAGGCAAAGAGAAAAAACAGCCCCAAAACGAACAGCCGCCCTTCGGCCCGCCGGCGGGATTTGTCGCGCATCTCCTCGTGGCGCGCACGAATGTTCTCGCGCTCGATCGTGTCGGGGTTCTCGCCCCGGTCGCGGGCCTGCAGGATACGCGCCAAGGGGCGCAGCGGCGTGCGGATCATGGGAAATGCCCTCCTTCGCCGCGCAGCTCGATGATGTCGATCACCTCAATGGGCTCCTCAATGATCAAAATGTCTTCGACCGGCATCGCCACCTCACCCACGCGCCCGAACTGATGCGGGCGAATTTCCAACAGACCAAGCGCGTCAAAATTGATCTCCGCCAGATCGCGCAGCCGGTCCGGACGGTTGAGATACGCCCATTCCGCCCGCAGCATCCGAAGCCGCGCCCGCGCGTCAGAGATCTCCTGCTGCACCCCCTCGGCCCGCGCCTGCGCCTCCTGGGTTTTGTAATTCTCGTGATAGGCCCAAAACGCCATGGCAATCACCACAGCCACCGTCAGCGCATAAAACATCGATCGCATCACACGGACCCTCTACTTCCAACCAGAGCCACGCCTTCGTCAGGCCGTGGCGTGGCGACCAGAGTTCCGAGCAGCAGAAATTTATCCCTCAACCCCGCCAAACACCCGAGCGACAACCTGCAACTGCCATTTCGCCAGGCCCCGGGACGGCCCCCCTCTCGGCGATTGCGTGCAATAGCCTGCCAGGCAACGGCCGAAGGCGCGGCGGGCTGACGCCCTTGATTCCGCGCCGCATCGAAAGCCTCACTGATTTCCCTAAGCCAAGGCATCACACAGCCCTCTTCAATTCCGGCATGCCAAGCCCGCGCCGATCCGCAGGCTCCGGCGCCGCATCCGTCCGAACGGCCACGCGCAACTTCGCCGAACGCGCCCTTGGGTTCTCCGCGATCTCCGCGGCACTGGGCGCGATGGCCTTGCGGCTTTTCAACGTAAACTGCGGCTGGCGTGCGGCCTCTTGCGGGGCATGCCGGCTGCCCCCGCCGCCGGGATCGGACTTGGCCTGCAAAAACCGCTTCACGATCCGGTCCTCCACCGAATGAAACGTCACCACGGCCAGCTGCCCGCCAGGCTTGAGCACCCGTTCGGCAGCGTCCAGCCCTTCGACCAGCTCTGCATATTCCTCGTTCACCGCGATCCGCAGCGCCTGAAAACTGCGCGTGGCCGGATGCGCCTGACCGGGCTTGGCGCGCGGCAAACACGCAGACACCACATCCGCCAACTCCAACGTCGTCGTCAAAGGCCGCGCCCGGACAATCGCCCGCGCAATCCGGCGGCTCGCCCGCTCTTCGCCAAACAAAAAGAGGATATCCGCCAGCGTCGCCTCATCGGCCGCGTTCACAATATCCGCCGCAGACCGCCCCGCTTGGCCCATCCGCATGTCCAGCGGGCCGTCTTTCTGAAAGGAAAACCCCCGCTCCGGCCGGTCCAGCTGCATCGACGACACGCCCAGATCGAGCACCACACCGTCCGCGGCCTCCACATGCGCATCCATCTGCGAGAACCGCGCCTGCACCGGGCGCAGCGCCGCGCCATACCCCGCACCCCACGCCCCCGCCATCTCAATCGCCAGCGGATCACGGTCAATGCCCACGACCACATCCGCGCCCGCGTCCAAAAACCCGCGCGTGTACCCGCCCGCGCCCAGCGTGCCATCCACCCAAACCCCCTCGACCGGGGCCACAGCCTCCAGAATGGAGGTCAGCAAAACAGGAATATGAGGCGCGGTGTGATCAGAAGCAGCGGCAGCAGCGGACATCACTCAACCCCCTGATGCCGGAGGAGACGCCGGACCCGGAGGCCCATCCAAAAAGACCAGCGGATCCACGTCATCTGGCAACTCATCGAGCCACGCCTCGGTGCGCGCCTCTTCCTCGGTCTCATAGGTCTCCGGCTTCCAGATCTGGAACGTGTCACCGGCGGCCAGAAACAGCGCCTCCCCCGGCACCGTCAGCCCGATCTTCTCGCGCAGCTTCAGCGGCAACACCAGCCGCCCCGTTTCATCCACATTGGTGTGAATGGATTGCGCAGAAAACAGCCGCGCCAGCAACGCGCGCTCTTTGGATCCACGCGGCAGGTTTTCGATCTTTTCA
>JBCBWJ010000182.1:0-6341 GCA_039817165.1 Pseudomonadota bacterium
AAATTCGAGGTCTGAGCAGATTGCGAGTTCGATCATTCGGGCTCCTCTCGTCAGCCACGCGGGCGGCTTTGCGGCAGTTCGGCAATACCAGATTGCCAGGTGCCTCGCAGTATACGCGACAACGTCGGAAGACAGCGCACACCGCAGAACGGCGGGGGCGGAGGTGTTAAGGGCTAGTGCGTTGGCCTGATGCTCCGTCCCCACTCGCGGGAGGCGATTTGGACAGCGACTACGATTTCCCGGTGGGGCACCAGAAGCACTACCCACACTTTGATGCGCCGATATCCCGCCGAAATATTAGGCAGATGCTGCGCGATTTTGAGGCTGGGCCAGACCGGGCTTTTTACCCGTTCTTCCGTTATGAGCAGTCCCACCAGCCATATCGCCTGGAAAATGCGCCAAAGCCTGATCCCAAGACACGTGAGATACGCTACGGCGCGCGACGCGATGCCTACGTTTTCGCCTTTTACCGGCGCAAGCTGGCCCGGCTCTATGAAGCGCGCCTTGCTCAGCTAGGGATCGCAGACTGCCCGATTGCCTACCGGCAGGTGCGGAAGAGCAATGGCGGCGGCAAGTGTAACATCGACTTCGCCAAGGATGCCTTCGATGAGATTGACCGCCTCAGGGACTGCGTGGCCGTCGCTTTGGACATCCGCAAATACTTTGAGCGGCTCGACCACCGGCGCATAAAGCGTGTTTGGGGTGACCTGTTGGGCGTCGATGAGCTGCCTGCTGACCACTACGCGGTCTACCGAAACATCACCGGCTACCGCACCGTTGACCAGCGCGAGGTGTTCCGCCGCCTTGGGTTCTTTGGGCCCAAGTTCGTGAATGGGCAGTGGATCGAGGGTTTCCTGCGCCCATATCGCGACGTGCCGAAAAAGCTGTGCTCGCGGCAGGAGTTTGAGGAGAGGATTTGCGGGAAGGGGCCGGGCGCAGCGCCGTCGCTTGTCGTCGTGAACCCCAACGCATACGGCATCCCACAGGGCGCACCGATCTCTGACCTGATCGCCAATTTCTACCTGATGGAGTTCGACACCGTGATGGCGGCCTATGCCCGCGAGCGCGGCGGAACCTATATGCGTTACTCTGACGACATCCTGCTGATCCTGCCCGGTGGTCGCGCTGAGGCTGATGCGGCCATCGCATTTGCCGTAGATGAGATGCGCCGCCACGGGCCTGAGCTTCGGATAAAAGAGCAGAAGACCTGCGTTGCGCTGTTCCGGCGGGCGGGCGACCGGCTCGACTTTGAGCACATCCCGCAGCATCCTGATGAGCCAAACAAGAACGGCTTTGAGTACCTCGGCTTCCGCTATGATGGGCGGCGCGTCTATGTCCGCGACAGCACCATATCGGGCTTCTACCGCAAGGTGGCGACGGCTGCGAATAGTGAGGCCGCAAAGCTGGTTGCTGCGAACCCGACACGCGGCGCGGCTGAGCTTATCGGTGCGTTCGACTTCTCGCTGTTCTCGCAGCGGTTTGCGCGGGTGAAGCGGACCAAGCTGACCGACGACTACCGCAGCTGGACCTTCTATACCTACCTGAAACGGGCATCGCGGACGTTCGGGAAGAAGGGCGACCAAGTCCTTAAGCAGGCCAGCGGTTTCCCGAGCTTTATCCGCAGTCGCGTGGAGGAGGCGATAACGACGCGCGTGGCGAAGCGGCCCGCGCCTGAACTTGAAAGTAAGGCCTAGAACGTCACTTGGCGCAGGGCTAACGCCATCGAAATTCAACACACGAAGCGTGGCCTTGCGGTTCTTCTTCTGCATCACCTGCGGGCGCGAAGACACGAAGCGTTTCATGGAGTTAAGACCCAGCCCAAGAAGCTGTCGATAGTGTTCAGCGCGCAAGAGGTGTAGGATCTGCTCATGGCAACCCTTGCGCCGGGGATGTGGCGCACCAAACAAGACATTCGCCGCAATCGCGAAACCGAGCATTAGGCGAACAGGCCATCTGCGGAAGAAGCGCCAGTTGTACGTTGTCAGGTTTTAATAGAACCAACGTACGGCTAGTTACCCCGAACTGCAGACATAAGCTCAGAAAAGTCTGACACAACATCATACTTTACCCGGTCATTCGGGACGCTGCTCGCGATCTCTGCGAAGAACTTTCTGGCGCACTTGATTTTCTCGCGCTCCAACTCGCGGAACTTGAGAGACGGCTGAGAACCCTTTGTTTCTGCAACAAAATAGATGTGCTGGACTGATTGCTCTTTGAAAGCTATCGCCCAGTCGGGATTGTAGTCTCCGACAGGCGTGGGGATCAAAAACCCTTGCGGTAGCTTGGAATAGACGACGATTTCATCGCTTGTATCCAGGTCTTCGACAAACTTTCGTTCCACCCCGGAGTCGACCACAGCATAGTCGTAAATGTGGTTTCGCAACTTCCCGACAGCCTGCGTCAGGTCAGTGCCACTCTGGGTCGCGGGGAAAATATCGGTGTCGTATACGTCGGCAGTTGCATCATAGGTCAGATGCTCGATGACAGTCGCGGCCTTCTGCTCTTTGATTATGCGTGAGGCCTCAGAGATGAATTGTTCAGGGTTGGCCTGGAACGTCGAGAACTTCGCAGCGCTCATTCCGGTCAGGATTTTCCCGATCGTCCCGCGCGTCAATTCCGCTCCTTCAGCAAGTTTGCCGATGACGTCATATGAAACAAGCGAGTGGGCAGAGCTGCTTTCCTCACTCCGTATACCCGATTGCTTGAACGCAGAGCCGGTTCGAAGCTGAGCCTCGGTCAGTTCATCCGAAAGTGTGCCTTCCGTAACTACGTATTGCAGAGGTGAGACAACGAGATCCCGGTCCAAAGCATCAACGCAACGTTTGACTAGATCGTTGGAGTCAAATTCGACCTGGTAAACAGCCTTCCGGTTGATGCGCTGCCAAAGCTCTTGAAACTCCTTCTTTTCGAAGTTCTTGTTTCGCGGGATCGCTTTGGGCTTGCGGCCATCGCCCATCATGTTCTCGAGCTGGCTTCCGTTAAAGACGGTATCGATCAGCTCCAGGATCTGTTCCTGTTGGTCGAATAGCTCATCGGGCAACGCGGCCAGCGTGCCCGCGTCACGCGCTTCATGATACGCTTGCGTGATGCCATCATTGTCATCGATGTAATCGTTCTTGACGAGATACCGCTCGATGCGTTTGGCCATGTCCTTGGACACAGTGGTTTCACTGCCGTTGACCGTGATCGACTTGCCCTCAAAATATTCGGCGTTCGCTTGGCGCGGGCGCTCCGACAGGTTTTCGGCGATTTCTTTCTGAAGGCCGCCGACGAAGTCCTTGTAGCTTTCGCTGGCCACCACTGTCAGGACGTTGATGTCATGGACGGTTGCCGCGTGATCCATGCGGTCGCCGTTCTTGTTGACCGAAATGCGCAGACCTCGGCCAACCTCCTGGCGACGCGATATGGTGTTGTCGCTGTGCTTGAGCATGCACATCACGAAGACGTTCGGGTTGTCCCAGCCCTCGCGCAACGCAGAGTGGGAGAAGATGAACCTTGTCGGCTCTTCGAAGGAAAGCAGCCGCTCCTTGTCCTTCAGGATCAGATCGTAGGCTGAAACGTCATCCGTCAGACCGGCGAACTCACCACGCGCTTTGACCTTTGGATCAACGAGCTTGCCCTTCTTGTCGATCGAGAAATAGCCGTTGTGGGTCGCACCGACGTCGATGCCCTCCAGATGCTTCCGGTAGGCCTCATTCTCCAAAGCCAGTTCGCCAAGATACTCGGCTTTCAGCGCTTCGTATTCCTCTTCGAAGACACGGGCATATTCGCCTTTTTCGTCCTCAGCGTCGTAATCCCGATACTTCGCCACCTCGTCGATGAAGAACAACGACAGAACCTTGATGCCTTTGGCGAACAGCTGCTTTTCGCGCTCAAAATGGGCCGAGATTGTCTCGCGGATCTGAATGCGGCGAATGTCGCGTTCGGTGATGTCTCCGCTTGCTTCACCAGCCTTCAGTACGGCGCCGTTGGTGAAATGCACCTCGTCGACACGCGCGTCGATGTCCGAGACGATGAAGTCCCGATACTGATCGAGCCCTTTGGAAAGGTCGAACAGGTTGCGGCCCTTCTCAACCTTGCGCAGCACCCGCTTGATGTCCGCGTTGGTTTTAACCTCCATCTCAACCCGCGCTACGGGGTCGCTTTTGGAAATCTGGATGCCCTCCAGATAGAGATAGGCATTCGTGCCCGTCAGACCTTTGGCCTGAATGCCGCGCACTTCGATCTTCTTGACCAGCTTCTGGCTGAACGCGTCGACTGCATCCAGACGATGCACCTTGTTGTGGATCGTCTTGTGGGTCGCGGAATAGCGCAGGATGAACAACGGGTTGAACTTGGGCAGGGCGTTCTGCGTCGCCGCGCCTTCCATCTTCTGCGGCTCATCGAGGATCAGGATGGGGCGGTTCTTGGCGATCACGTCGATGGGCTTGCGGGACTGGAAATCATCCAGCTCTTCGTAAATTCGCCGGTTGTCAGCGCCGCTCGCATTGAACGCCTGCACGTTAATCACCATCACGTTGATGCCAGCGTCTGACGAAAAGCTTTCCAGCTCGTGCAGCCGCTTGGAGTTGTAGATGAAGAACCGCGCCTTCTTGCCGTAGCTTTTGACAAAATGCTCAGCCGTCATCTCCAGCGACTTGGCCACGCCTTCGCGGATCGCAATCGACGGGACCATGATGATGAACTTGGACCAGCCATAGCGTTTGTTCATCTCGAAGATGGACTTGATGTAGCAATAGGTCTTGCCCGTGCCGGTCTCCATCTCGATATCGAGGTTGATCGCCGCGCCGGGTTTATAGCTGGCTTTCTTGGGCTTGCCCTTGTCATCGACAAAACTGCTGAGGCTTTCGGACAGGGGCAGGTTCTGGCGTTGTTGCACCTTGCGGATGTTTTCCAGCACTTGGGCGACAGGCATGGCGATATCGGCATTGCGAAAGCCGTCTTCGTCGGACCGCATTTGCGCGCGGACACCCGGATCGATGCGGTAGACTTGGGCCGCCGTGTTGGGCTGACCTTCGAAGCAATCGACCACGGCCTCGACCGCCGCTGTCTGATAGGGTTGCGACTTGAACTTGATCTTCATAGGGTCAAATCGCCTTTACTTCGGTCTCGGGCGACATGGCCTTGAAGATCTGGCGCACGTTGATCTTGGTCTGGTCGTCGGCAAAGCCTGTGTCCTTGAACACGATCCGCATGGGGGCGTGGCCTGCAAGCTCTTTGACCAAGTCCTCGGAAATGCCATCGTCAAAACAGGCCATCAGGGCGGTGTCGGCGACGAAGAAGACGGTTTTGCCCTCCACGGTTTCGCGGCGGATGGGCAGGGTCAGGTCAACGCCCCAATCGAGCAGGACCTGGAACAACAGATCCTCGGCCGTGCGGTCTGGTTTGATATTGTCTACGCGGGACAGCAGATCGGCCTGAGAGGTCTGATCCGGCGTGTAGAACACATCGGCCATGTTCGAGCTGTCGATCTTGAGCACGCGGAAGCCGACGTCTTTGTTCCAATTGGCGTGACATTCCCCTTCGAGTACTCTCGGGCCAGCATTCTTGATCCGCGCGCGCGAAAGCTCAGCAATCGTTTCATATTCCGAATTGGAGCTATCGTTTGTCTCGGCAGGTTTCTCGTCGAGTTGCACCAAGCAAAATTGTCGGTTCCGGGCATCTTCCGCGTTCAACTTCATAACAGCTTCTGCGGTGGTGCCCGATCCAGCAAAGAAGTCGAGAACTATACCATCGTCGGCGTTATTTGCCCACTTTATGAGTTGCTTAATCAGTCGAACGGGTTTTTTGCCATTGGCAAATGCAATCCCCCCTTCGCCAGCGACATTCCCCATATCTTGATAGAAGCCCTTCCAAATATCTCCTCTAATCACGGTTCGCCCAAAAACAGACCTGTAGTCGTCAGACTGCCTGTAGTTCAAGCGTAGTGGCAAAAGTGCTTTTAGCTTTCCGTTAGAAAGTTTGGTAATGATGTAGGCCCGATGCTCAGTTTCAAATTCTCTCCATTTCCCCACTTCACAATCTTGCCCTTGAGCTGAAACTGGTGGTCGGTCAATACTCGCAATTCGATCTAGGTTCTCAGCAATGAATTCTCGAGCGGCTTCAGAGACTGCCAAGAGCTTATCCATGCTTTTGATTGAGAAAGAGGAACGGCTTGAGAGATGAAAGCGTTCGATGTCCTCTGCTACCTTCGGGTCTTTCAAGAGTTCTGTCGAGAGACTGCCCAAGTCACCATCTTCGTACAGCCACATTGAATAGTGAGTGTCGTAGGACGCGACACTATCATAAAGAGGCTGATGGCGGATAAGATCGAATTCCGGCGACTTACGGTAGATGTGAAC
>JBCBWJ010000183.1:0-6339 GCA_039817165.1 Pseudomonadota bacterium
AATCCAGGCAAGGTATGCCACCCCAAGCCATTTCACGACCCAAAGCGCATCGGCAGAGGCCGCAACAACAGCCGTCAGACCAAAAGCGGCAAGTGTCATCTGGATCGAGTTGGCCGACAGGTCGCCTGCCACCGTGGCCAAGCTGCGCCTCAGACCGTGGCGCAGGGAATTGGAAATGATCAGCAATTGACTGGTGTCTGGCGGTGTCACGAAGAACGCCGCCAGAACACCTAGATAGAGCAGGTAGGTCTCAATGCTCATGCGCGGATGCGGTCGTTCGCCGGATCCCAAAGAGGCGCGTCTGACTGAACGGTCGCCTTGCACTTTTCGCCATAAATCTCGACCTCAAGCTCTTGGCCCTCGGCACAAAGATCGGTGCGGACCACACCCAACGCAACGGAGGCATTGACGCGGTAACCCCAGGCGCCGCTGGTGGTTTCGCCCACCACTTCACCATTGTGCCAGATCGTGGACATATACGGGGCATCCGCCGCGCCTGCATCGACCTTGAGCGTGACGAAGGCTTTCTTGCGACCTTGCTGCTTTTCGTTCATCAGCGCCGTCTTGCCGGTGAAATCCTGCGGCTTGTCGAATTTAACGAACCGTTCCAGACCGGCCTCAAGCAAAGAGTAATCCGACGACAGATCGCCCTTCCACGCGCGATAGCCCTTTTCGATACGCAAGGAATTCAGCGCATACATGCCAAAAGGTTTCGCGCCAGCCTCGAGAATGGCCTCATAGATGGCGGGCATGTCCGCATTGGCCGCATGCACTTCCCAGCCCAACTCACCAGTGAAGCTCACCCGGATGAGGAAGGCATCGCGCCCCGCGACCTTGCAGTGCTGATGCGTGAGCCAACCGGTGGACAGGTCCGCATCGGTCAGCGGTGCCAGCACGTCGCGTGATGTCGGGCCCGCCACCAGAAGCGCGGTGCGCTCGGTCGTGGTTTCGGTCACCGTGATCCCGTTTGGCACGTTGTTGCGAATGAGATCGCCATCATGCCACTGGGCAGACGCCGCCGTGATCAGCACGAAATCATCCTCGGCCAGGCGAATGCAAGAAAGCTCTGTCACAATGCGACCACGCTTGTCTGCAACGTAAACAAGGTTGATGCGGCCGATCTTGGGCAGACCGCCCGTCACAAACCCACGCAACCAGTCATCAGCGCCAGCGCCTTGCACCCGGAACCGGGAAAAGCCCGGTAGGTCAAGCACGCCGCAAGCATCGCGCACGGCCTCGCATTCTTCGCGAATGCGCGGCTCCCAAGGGCCGGCACGCAACCATGTGTGCGTGCTTTCCTCTGAGGTGTCATCGCCCGGCTTGGCGAACCAGTTCGCGCGCTCCCAACCGTTGTAGGCTCCCATCACCGCGCCCAGTTCCCGCACCTTGGCGTCGTTGGGGCTCAGCTTCTTGTCACGGCCTGCGGGCCATTCGTGAAAGGGAAAATGCATGGCATATTCATTGCCATAGACTTCCATCCCTTTTTGGTTGCAGTAATCCTGATCGGTATAGTCGGTGTAGCGACGGGGATCGACACTCCACATATCCCACTCGGTCATGCCTTCGGTGATCCATTCCGCAAGAACCTTGCCCGCTCCGCCACCCTGGGCGATCCCAAAGGTAAAGACGCAAGCCTCAAAGGCGTTCTTGACGCCCGGCATCGGGCCAATGAGCGGCAACCCGTCGGGTGCGTATGGAATTGGGCCGTTGATGATACGCTCAATGCCTGCAGAGCCCGCGAGCGGCACGCGCTCCATTGCGTCGGCCACGATGTCTTCGATCCGGTCAAGATCATCAGGATAAAGCTGGAAACTGAAATCATCGGGCATTTTGTCATCAGCGGTCATCCAATGACCTTTGCAATTGGGCTCATAGGGTCCGATGTTGAAGCCGTTCTTTTCCTGCCGCAGATAGTAAGAGATATCAACATCCCGGATCAGCGGCAGCTTGCCCCCGTGCTCTTTCGCCCAGGCCTCAACCTCCGGCACCTGCTCGGTCAGCACGTATTGGTGACTCATCACCATCATCGGCACCGTGCGGCCGCCGTAGGGTTTGAACCATTCACCCACTTGCTGGGCATAGTAACCCGCGGCATTGACCACGTACTCGCACGCGATATCGCCTTTCTCGGAGTGAACGATCCAGCTGCCATCGGGTTTTTGCGTGACGCCCGTGACAGGACAGAAGCGGATGATCTGCGCGCCCATCTCCCGCGCCCCCTTGGCCAGGGCCTGCGTCAGCTGGGCAGGATCGATATCGCCGTCTGTCGGATCCCAAAGCGCACCCGCCATGTCATGGGTCTCAAGGAACGGATACTTCGCGCGGGCCTCGTCGGGCGTCATGATCGCCATATCGATTCCCTGATACCGGCCCATCGCACAGGCCCGCTCAAACTCCTGCATGCGCTCCTTGGAATGCGCGATGCGAATGGAACCGGTCTGATGATAGTTCATCGGATAATCGACCTCGTCACCCAGCCGCGCGTAAAGCTCCGTCGAGTAGCGCTGCATGTTCATAATCGACCAACTGGTCGAAAACGTGGGACAGTTGCCCGCCGCATGCCAAGTAGACCCTGCCGTCAACTCATTCTTTTCAAGAAGAACACAATCGGTCCAACCGGCCTTGGCAAGGTGATATAGGCTCGAGGTGCCGACAGCCCCGCCGCCGATGATGACAACCCGTGCTGTGGTGGGAAAATCAGCCATTATTGAAGTCTCCTGTCAGATCGCACTTGCCGATCGGGGCAAGAATTTTGGTTTGATGGAATTGGGTCTGGATCATCTCAACGATCCCAGACCAGACGGACGGCAAGCCCGGCAAACATGACCGCCGAAAGACGGTTGAGCATGCCCGCTCGTGTCTTGAGCGCGTTGGAAGAAGCGCCCGCCAGCGCGCCGAGGCTGAGCGCGAATGCGAAGCCCACACCCATGAAAATGCCGCCCAATACGAGGACCTGCATCCAGATGGGTCCGATGGCAGGGTCGGTGAATTGCGGGATGAAGGCAAAGATGAAAAGCGCCGTTTTTGGATTGAGCACGTTGGTGATGAACCCCCGTCGCACAGCGGACCACAGCGAGGCCGCCGCGCGGCCCTGCCCGATGTCGCCACTGCTGCGCCAGGCCTGCACGGCAAGATAGATCAGATAGGCCGCGCCCGCGTAGCGGATCATGTCATAGACCGGCGGAAAGGCAATCAGCAGCGCAGACAGACCCGCCGCCGCCATCGCCACGTGGATCACGATCCCCAGGTTCACACCCACCGCTGCAGCCATGCCGACACGCGGCCCGCCACGGATCCCGCTTGCGGAGATGAAAATAAAATCCGCCCCGGGCGTGAAGTTCAGAAGAAGCCCCGCGCCGATGAAAGCAACAAGAACCGCAGGATCGAAGCCCGTGATCACCTCCCACATCTGTGCACCTCCTTGGCGAGTTCGATCATATCACGCTCTCCCCGGCAGGGATGTGGCGCCCAATGCCACACCGTAGGCCACAAAAACCGCGGCCATGGTCCGGCGCAGCCACGTGTTGAAAATCACACCCAAGGCCATCCGGCCCAACCCCGCGCCGAGCGCCGTATAGGTCAGGTAGCTCAGGGCCGTGATGCTGAGCGCGGTGGGCACGATCACCCACATCTGCGCGGCGATGGCCACGTCTGGCTGGACGAACTGGCTGAAAGCCGCGAGATAGCCCGCGACGGATTTGGGATTGATCGTGGCAATGAGGAAGGCGCGCCAAAAAATGGATTTTGCGCCCTGCACCGGCCGCTCATCAGCCCTTACGGGCTGCCTCGCGTTCAGCCAGCCGCGGATACCCAGATAGATCAGGAACGCCGCACCGGCGAGTTTGAGAGCCTGGAAGGCCAGAGGCGAGGCCGCGATCAGAGCCGTTATGCCCACGGCCGACAAGCTCAGGAACAACATCGCCTGTGTCAGTATCGCGGCCACGCCCGGTAAGGCCCGTTTGAACCCAAAAGTCATGCCGTTGGTCACGCAATTGGCGGCGTTCGGCCCCGGCGTGGTGACAAAAACCACCCAGAACAAGGCAAATATGGTCCATCCCTCCCAACTCATGAAGGGATCAATAGACCGGCGGTGCGATCACCCAGATCGCGACCACCGGTTCATCATAAGGGTTGGACCACAGGTATTCTTCTCCTCGGCAGCGGAAACTGTCGCCCGGCCCCACGGTGAAGGACCGCCCACCTATGGTCAGGTCAAGCTGTCCAGAAATGACATATCCCACCTCTTGCGTCGGACGGTTGGCGGGACGTTGCATGGCAGAGTGGGCTTGAAAGGTGGAGTGGATCATTTCGAAATCATCGGACAGATCCGGCGACAAGAGCTCTTCGATCAGCCCTTCTTCGCCGGACCCCATGGGCCGCCGCGCGCCCGAACGCACGACATAGCCCTGTTCCTCGACCGGGACGCTATCATGGCCGAACAGAAAGGACATGGGCACGCCCAAAACCTCGGCGATCTGGCGCAGGTCGGAAATGGACGGGTCGGAAAGATCCCGCTCCACCTGACTGAGCCATCCCACGGAGCGACCCAAAGCTTCGGAAAGGTCGCTCAGAGTCTGACCCCGCGCCTTGCGAAGGGCACGAAGGTCGGCACCAAGCGTTCGGACACGGGAAAGGCCGGGATGTTCCAAAAGATGCGACTCACGTGAAAAAATATATCTTCTTTTTCACGGTGCGCGAGGCTCGTGAAAAAATCAATTCCTTTTTCACGAGCCCTGAGAAACTTTAAACTTGTTGAAAAACGTCATGAAGGATCGCGCTCAGTTCCTGCGCGTCCCGAGGTGTGAAAGCGCCGGGTTGGTCACTGTCGATATCGAGAACTCCGATCAAACACCCACCCCCGTCACGCACCGGCAAAACGATCTCGGACCGCGTAGAAGTGGCGCAGGCGATATGACCTGCGAACGCATCCACATCGTCGACAAGCTGCACCTTACCCGTGCGCGCCGCCGTGCCGCAAACCCCGCGCGAGAACGGGATGTGAAGGCAGCCATGGCCGCCTTGATAAGGGCCGATCTTGAGCATCTCAGGGCCTGTCACGCGGTAAAATCCGGTCCAGTCGAACCGGTCATCGGCATGATGAAGCTCGCACGCCACGGTGGCCATCAGGGCGACAGAGTCGGTTTCGCCCTTTGTCAGGGCGGCAATGATTTGAGCCGTCTTGAAATAGTCGATTTTCATGGTCATTGCGTAGGGGGCGATCCCCGACGCCCCAATTTATTTAAAGCAAAAACAGAGGGTCAAATTCTCTCCAGCGCGATGGCAGTTCCTTCTCCACCACCGATGCAGATGGCCGCAATTCCGCGTTTGAGACCGCGCTTTTCCAACGCGTTGAGCAGTGTGACCATGATCCGGGCGCCACTGGCCCCGATGGGGTGACCCAGCGCACAGGCGCCCCCGTTCACGTTCACCTTGTCACGCGCCACGTCCATCTCATGCATGAACGCCATGGGCACCACGGCAAAAGCCTCGTTGACCTCCCACAGGTCAACCTCGTCCTTGGTCCATCCAATATGGTCGAGCAGTTTTCGCGCGGCGGGCACGGGCGCGGTCGTGAACAAGCCCGGCGCCTGAGCGTGGCTGGCATGACCCAGAATCCGCGCGCGAGGGGTGAGGTTCTTGGCGGCGGCGGCCTCGTCTGAGGTCAGAACCAAAGCTGCCGCTCCATCGGAAATCGAAGACGCATTGGCCGGTGTAACGGTGCCATCCTTGCGAAACGCAGGCCTCAATTGCGGGATCTTGTCAGGCCGCGCCTTTCCGGGTTGTTCGTCTTCGGTGATCGTGATGTCACCTGATCTGGACGACACCATGACCGGCGTGATCTCATCTGCAAAAGCGCCACTTTGCTGGGCGGCCAGCGCGTTGTCCAAAGAGGCGATCGCATAAGCATCCTGCGCTTCGCGGGTGAACTGGTATGTCTCGGCGCAGTCTTCGGCGAAGGTGCCCATCAGGCGCCCCTTGTCATAGGCATCCTCCAGCCCGTCGAGAAACATGTGATCCTTAACGTCTGTATGCCCGATGCGCGCCCCGCCTCGCATTTTGGGCAACATGTAGGGCGCGTTTGACATGCTCTCCATCCCGCCTGCGATCATGGCCTCTGCCTGTCCCAGCGCGATCCGGTCGAATGCCATCATCGCCGCTTTCATGCCGGAGCCGCACATCTTATTGAGCGTGGTGGCGGGCACCGCATCTGACAGCCCCGCGTGAAACCCCGCCTGCCGCGCGGGTGCTTGGCCTTGGCCTGCAGGCAGAACACACCCCATCAGCACCTCATCCGCCGTCTCAAGGCCTGCATTTTCCAGCGCCGCCTTGATCGCGGCG
>JBCBWJ010000184.1:0-6339 GCA_039817165.1 Pseudomonadota bacterium
CCCTCATCACCGGCGCGCTGCATGAGGACGGCCTCGCGGACACCTGCGATGGTCTTTGGGGCGGCTGGACCCCGGAACGCCGGCTTGAAATCATGAAAGACAGCCGCATCGGCGCTTATGGCGTGATCGGCCTTTTCCTTGCACTTTCCGCGCGTTGGGCGGCACTCTGGATGCTGTTTTCCACCAACCCGACGGCGGCCTGTGCGGCGATCCTTGTGGCCAGCGCGGCCTCCCGCGCGATGATGCCTCAGGTGATGGCGCATCTGCCCAATGCCCGCGGCGGCGGGCTCTCCGCGCAGGTGGGCGATGTGCCGCTCGTGACCGCGCTTGTGGCGCTCGCCCTTGGCGCAACCGTGGCGATTGTCTTTGCAGGGTGGGGCGGCATCGCCGCAATCATTTGGGCGTGCCTCATCACACTGATCATCGCCCGCATTGCGAGTGCAAAAATAGGCGGGCAAACCGGTGACATCTTGGGCGCGACACAGCAAATGGCCGAAATCGCGATCCTGTTCAGCCTTGTGGCCTAAAGGTGGCTGACATGAAAAAGGCCACGCAACTGCGCGGCCCACCTCACAATTTTCATTTGCTCAGGCCGCCGCGCGCGACACCAGAACATCATCCACCTTCTTGGCGGCCAGAACCTCGTCCCCGCCACCAACAGCCGCCACCTCGCGGGTGAGACGCTCCAGCGCGGCTTCATAAAGCTGGCGTTCAGAGTAGCTTTGTTCGCGCTGATCATCGGTGCGGTGCAGGTCGCGCACCACTTCGGCGATGGCGATCAGGTCGCCCGAGTTGATCTTTTGTTCATATTCCTGCGCCCGGCGCGACCACATGGCGCGCTTCACGCGGGCCTTGCCCTTGAGCGTGGTCATCGCCTTGGACACGACATCGGGGCTCGACAGCCCGCGCATGCCCACTTCGGTGGCCTTGTGGGTCGGCACCCGCAGGGTCATCTTGTCCTTTTCAAACGAGATCACAAAGAGTTCAAGCTCGATCCCGGCGATCTCCTGGCGTTCGATCGACACGATCTGACCCACACCATGGGCGGGGTACACCACGTAATCATCGGGGCGAAACTCGGACTTTTTAGACTTGCTCATATGGTTTTTCCTTCGTGCAGTGATCAGCCCACCAATGCGCAAAAAACACCGCCTCAGAGGATCCAAAATCCGATGAGCCAGTGGTTTCGTCTCACAAAAATCGTCAGGAGCCCGGTGCGGACGCCATCAGACAGCAGGCGGCGGGATGTGTAATGTTAAAGCAATGTAACACAAAAACGGGCTTTCCGGAAGCGCCTTGCACAGATCGGACCGTGTTTCGTCGCGTTTTCAAGGCGTTATTCGGCGATCTTCACCATCCAACAGACGCGGCTCGAGCGTTTGAGATCGAATCAGCGCGCACCGATGGGTGGCATGGTCAGCCGCCCTCGCCCGGGGCCTCGGAGAAATACTTCTCCATCTTGCCGGTTTCGCCATCGCGCTCGTCCGAGTTGGGCATGGGGTCGGCCTTGGTTATGATATTGGGCCACAGCATGGAATACTTGCGGTTGAACTCCACCCATTTCTCCATGTCTGGCTCCGTGTCCGGGCGGATCGCATCCGCAGGGCATTCCGGTTCGCACACGCCGCAATCGATGCATTCATCGGGGTGAATGACGAGCATGTTCTCGCCCTCGTAAAAGCAATCCACCGGGCACACCTCGACACAGTCGGTGTATTTGCATTCGATGCAATTGTCCAAAACCACGTATGTCATTTGGAGCGTTCTTTCCCCTCTGTTTTCAAAGACCTAATTGAGCGCCTTGGGTCATTCAAGACCGTCTACACCAAGATTGTCCGGACGCCCCCGTTCAAGACGTCGCCGATCGCGTTTCGAGGGACGTCCTTTGCCTTCAAACTTGGGCGCAGCGGACGCGGGCACCTCCGGTTTTGACAATGGCGGCGACAAATCGTCATAGAGCGTCTGCGCCTCCGTAGCGGGGCCGCGACGCGTGCCGCAATTGACAATGCGGATGACGCGGATCTGGCGGGCTTGGGGGAAGGTGAGCACATCGCCCTCGCCCACGGAATAGGCCGGTTTGGCCACCTTGAGAGAATTGACCCGGATATTCCCTGCCGACACCAGTTTGGCGCTCAAAGAGCGGGTTTTGAAAAACCGCGCCTGCCAGAGCCATTTGTCGAGCCGGATCTTGTCGCTCACGGGACCATCCGCATCAGGATTTGTCCTTGAGCCCCATCAGTGCGGCCGCAAACGGGTTGTCAGGGTCGATCTTGTCGGGTTTGCCCGGTTTGGCACTGTAGGTTTTGGGGCCTTTCGCCTGCGGCTTACCGCGGCCCTTGTCGCCGGGTTTCTTGCCTTGGCCCTTGCGGGCGGGGCGTTTGTCCTGACCGCGGGGGGCCTGTTTGCGCCCGGCCCAGGTGAAGGTGTAGAACACTTCGGTTTCGGGGCCGTCTTCGGATGTTTGGGCGTCTGGATTTTGGGCGTCTGGCGGTGCCTCGTCGCTCCCTTCCGGGCGCGCCTCGGCCGGGGTCGCGTCCTCGGTCGGGGTCGCGTCCTCGGTCGGGGTCGCGTCCTCGGTCGGGAGTGTCTCCTCGGTCGGGGTTGCCCCCTCGACCGCCGCGCGCTGCTTTTCGCGCTCGCCGCGCAGGGCGTTGTAGCCCAGACCTTGCATCAGATCGGCAAACTGTTCGAGCGTCATGCCCGTGATCGACAACATATCCGGCTTGGCCTCGAACCCACCGCGGCTGTCTTCCACCCGCAAAAGATCCGCCAGCCGTTCCAGCATGTCGATGCGTATCGCCCGCTCGCCCGCCGCGCGATAGCCCGCCATGGCGAAATAGCCCTCGGGCGTGTCGCCCGGCGCGCCGGCGGGCACCGTCACCAGACCCGGCGGCGGCGCCTCTGGAAACTCTTGCAGGCCTTTGGACAGCGACCACAGCACCAGCCGCAACCGCGTCGGCGCGGGCTTGAGCAAAAGCGGCATGAAAATCGTGAACTGCCCAAAGCGCAGCCCGTGTTTGCGCAGCACCCCGCGCGCGTCCTGGTCGAGCGCCTTGACGTCATCGGCCACCGCCCCGCGCGGGATCACACCCAGATGTTCCACCATCTGAAAGCCAAAGCCGCGGGCCAGCCCCGTCATCGTCTCATCGCGCGACAGGTTGAGCAGCGGCTCAAAGAGCGTGGCCACTTTGCGGTCGATGAAATGCTGCAAGCGGCGTTGCACCTTTTGGATCACATCCGTCCCTGCCGCCTCATCCACAAAGGCCACCGCCTGCGGCTTCAGGGGATCCGCCCCAGCCGTCAGTTTGCCCACCGCCTGGGTGCCCCACATCAACCCACCCTGTTCGGTGAAATCGATCTCGGTGTCAGGCGCGTTGTAGAACCGGTCCGCGCGCAGATGGAAATGCGGGGCCAATGCCTGCAGGCTGGCTTGCGCCAGGGCTTTCGCCTCCTGGCCCGCACCGGCCTTGTCCTGAATGAAACGAAACCCGTCGAGACGGCCGACAAATTCGCCCTCTACCGTCACGTCTCCGCTGTCGTTCACCTCGGCCACCATGGCCTCCTTCTGCTTGAGCCTGCGCAGGAGCACCGAGGTGCGCCTGTCCACAAATCGTTTCGTCAGCGCCCCGTGAAGCGCATCCGACAGGCGGTCTTCTACAGCGCGCGTCGCCTCTCGCCAATGCCTTTCGTCGCGGACCCACCCGTTGCGTTGCGCCACATAGGTCCAGGTCCGGATATAGGCCAGCCGCTTGGACAACGTGTCAATGTCGCCCTCAGGCCGGTCAATGCGGCGCACCTGCCGGGCAAACCACTCTTCGGAGACCTCGCCGTTTTGGTGCAGATCGCCGTAAATCTTGTCCAGAAGCCCCGCATGTTCGGCCTGACTTATACCACGAAAATCAGGGATACGGCAGACCTCCCACAGGAGTTTGATCGCCGCCACGTCCGAGGCCCGTGCGCGGATCTCAGGCTGGGCCGCCAGCGTCTTGAGCGCTTGCAGATCATCGGCCTCGCGCGCGCGGGCCAAACGGTCGGTCACATGCGGCTTTGCACCCGGCCGCGTGCCGGGCTTTTCCTCCAGCGACGCGATCAACCCGTCGAGATGGACGAAATTCAGCGCCGCATTGCGCCACTCCAGCTTGCGAATGGGGGCAAAGCGGTGATCGACGATGGCGCGGGCCACCTCATCCTCCAGCGCAGGCGCCTCGCCGGTGACACCAAAGGTGCCGTTCGACATCCCCCGCCCGGCGCGCCCTGCGATCTGTGCCAACTCATTGGGCATCAACCCGCGCATCCGGCGGCCGTCAAATTTCGACAGGCCCGAAAACGCCACGTGATCAATGTCGAGGTTCAGCCCCATCCCGATGGCATCCGTCGCCACGAGAAAATCCACCTCGCCGTTTTGATACATCTCCACCTGCGCGTTGCGCGTGCGCGGGCTGAGCGCGCCCATCACCACAGCCGCCCCGCCCTTTTGGCGGCGAATAAGCTCGGCAATGGCATAACAGTTTTCGACAGAAAACCCGACAATGGCACTTCTGGGGGGCAGTTTGGGGATCTTGCGAGACCCGGTATAGGCCAGCTGCGACATCCGCTGACGGCCCACAAACTCGATCCCCGGGACCAGATCGGCAATCGCCCCGCGCATCGTGGCCGCGCCCAGAAATTGCGTCTCCTTGTGGCCGCGCATCCGCAACAGACGGTCGGTGAACACATGCCCGCGCTCGGGATCGGCACAGAGCTGGATTTCATCCACCGCCACGAAATCCGCGCCCATCCCCTCGGGCATCGCCTCCACGGTGCAGACCCAATATTGCGCACGCTCCGGCACGATGCGCTCTTCGCCCGTGATCAGCGCCACCACCGACGGCCCCCGCAGGGCAACGATCTTGTCATAGACCTCTCGCGCCAAAAGCCGCAGCGGCAGGCCGATCACCCCGGTGCGATAGCCCAGCATCCGTTCAATGGCATAATGAGTCTTGCCCGTATTCGTGGGCCCCAGAACCGCAAGGGTCCGTGCCGGCTCAGACATGCGCGTCTCGCTTCTTTGGTCAGAGTTGCGTGCCGGTCACCTGCGGACCAAGATATTCGAGCGCCTGCGTCACCTCAGGGTGATGCGGATGCAGCGCCAGCGCCTCTTCAAAGGCGTCTTTGGCCAGCTCCGGCTTGTTGATCTGCACAAGGATCCCCCCAAGCGTGGCAATCGCATCATAATGCCGCGGTCGCGCCTCCAGCACGCGTTCAAGATCGGCCACAGCGGGGCCATACATCTCCATCGCGACAAACACCTGCGCCCGGCGGTGCCAGCCTTCGGCAAACTCCGGCGCATGATCGGTGAGCGCTGTGAAATGGTTGAGCGCGCCTTCAAGATCGCCTGCCTCCAACGCATCAGAGCCGCGCTTCAGCAACAGGTTCATCGCCGGCGAGCCCGCATTGGACCGCTCCCGCTCAATCTCGCGCGACAACCGGAGCGCCTCCGCCCGATCGGCGTCCTTGAGTTGAATGTAAAGATCGTCCAACCGCGCCTCGTCCACAGCCAAGACAGGGCCGGAAAAGACAGCAATTGCCAAAAACGACGCGACGGTACATTTGAGTAAAGCAAGCTTCATGCGCATAACATGAAAGAATGTAACTGTCCTGACCGGGAATCAAAGCCCCGCGTCCAGAATTAAAAAAGGAATTTCCCGATGAGTGACATGATCAACGCCGCTGTGGCTGCCCTGGCCGAGAAACTTGGCGATGGATTCAGCGGCTCTGCCAAGTTCGTGATCGAAGACGAAGGCGCCATCACCGTGGACGGCGACGGCGTGCGCGCGGCCGATGATGACGCCGAAGTGACCCTGACCGCCGATGCCGACACGTTCCAGGCGATCATCGACGGCGACATGGATCCCACCTCCGCCTTCATGCAGGGCCGCCTCAAGGTCGACGGCGACATGGGTGCGGCCATGAAACTGGGCAGCGCGCTGGCCTGATCGGTCCGGCGCCCTTGACCGCTCGTGAGTGATCCCGCGCCCTACTTCGCCGAGATCGCGCCAGACGCCCCGGTGGCTCAGGCGCGCTGGATCACCGCGAAAGACGGCGTGCGCCTGCGGGCGGGCATCTGGCATGCCCCTGCGCCCAAGGCCACGCTCGTCCTCTTCCCCGGTCGCACGGAATACATCGAAAAATACGCCCCTGTTGCGGGCGATATGGCGGCCCACGGGATCAGCTCCATCGCCATCGACTGGCGCGGTCAAGGCCTCGCAGACAGGCTTCTGCCCGATCCGCTGCCCGGCCACGTGACCTGCTTTTCCGACTACCAACTGGACGTGGCCGCGCTGCTCCAACACGCGCGCA
>JBCBWJ010000185.1:0-6333 GCA_039817165.1 Pseudomonadota bacterium
TTTGCATTTCGCTCTAGCCCAGAAACTTCGCCATTTCGTTTTTGTAGATCGGCTCTTTTTGCAGGAAAGCGGGCGAGACGTCTGCAAACGCGCGGCGCGCGGCGTCAACATCGCCAAACTGTTTGTGGATGTAGGCGAGCATGCAGGTGGCGATGTCATCGAAGCGTCCACGAAACACCTCAAGGCGCGCGGGATCGCCAGCGATCCAATCGCGCAGGTGGTGGAATTTCGACAGCGCTTCGTCGCGCGTGTAGGTGAATTGATGGGCGCGGGCGTGCACGTCGGGCGAGAGAGCGCGCTTCAGTTTCAGGTGCACGGTGCCGCCGTCATATTGACCGACCCAATCGGCAATGTCGTTTTGCAGACAATCTGCCACGAACAACCACTGCCAGGGCAGGCGACAGCGCTCAAAGTCCTGAAACACCAGAATGGTGTGGCCGGGCATCACGCTTTGAGCCAGGACATGCAGGATCGCGTTCCACAGTTCCAGTGATTTTGCCGCGTCGATATGGGCAATCTCCAACCCGGCGGGTCGGACGTAGTCGGCAAAGCCTGTCACAAGGTTGAGCTGTACCGGTTTGATGTAGTCGAGATACTCAGCGTTGATCGCGTTGAACATCTCGAGGTCGGTGGCAAAGGGTTGGCCGCGCTGCGCGATCATGTCCTGCACGGGTTTGGAGTTGCGGAACGCGTGGATGGAGTAGCCAGCAAAGAGGTCAAAGCCCAGGATCTTTTCGCGTTTTTCGGCCTCTGGCAGGGGGTTGGCGGCAAGGCCCGCACCCAGACAGCATGTCGACCCGCCTGCCGCGGTGCCGATGTCGTAGATCCAGCCTTCTCCCGTGAAATGGGTGGCGGCCAGATCGTAGAGCGCGATCCGGTCGGCGAGAGATGTCTCGCTGGGGATGTTGCGTAGCCGCTGCGCGATCTGATCTGGGGTCATTTTGGTGTCTCTCTTGGTCTGGGCCACGGGGTAAAGCCTATCCGGGATGTCAGCAAGAGAGGGGCGGGCATAAAAAACCGCCGCGCCTCAGGGGAAGGGCGCGGCGGTGCTCGCAGTCGTACAGAAGGTTTAGTTCTGCAGCGGCGCGGAGGACGAGAATTTGGGGATCGTGTTGGTGGAGGCGTCTTTGGGTTCAATGCCGCCCCAGTTGCCCTCTGCCAGCGTGATGTTGCCGGGGATGTCCTCTTCCCAGAAGCCCACAACGGCGGTGTTGATGTTGAGGTAGAGCTTGTCATCCACGATGCGCCACAGGTTCGGGTTGCCCGGAACCTTGCCGCCTTTGGACACGCCGTAGGCGCAGTGACCGTCATATTGCGGGGCGTAGCGTGCGGGATCGGCGAGGAAGGCATCGCGATTGGCCTCTGACGAAAAGGCGAAGGTGGCGCCATTGTAGTCGGCTGTGATGTCTGCGCGGCCTGGCACGCCTTCGGTCTGGGTGGCGCCCACGGCGGATTGGTCCAGCCCGAAATAGGCCACGACGTCGTAGCCGGAGACGGCAAAGCCGGTTTCGTCAATGTATTGCGGTCCGGCGAAAGCGGCGCCTGCGAACAGGGCGATGGCGGCGGCGGCGGTGGTCAGAAGTTTCATGGAAGCGCTCCGTGTTGGATGGTCAATGCCACCCAGATATGCCGTGGCCTCTTGCGCAAAGATAGGGACCTGACCGACCTGTGATCGTGCGAGCCGAAATTGTGAGGACCGCGGCATTTCGCGCATCCGGCCGGCGGGGAGGGTCACAGGGTCTGACAATCCTGTTATTGTGAGATCTCGCATCTGGATGTGACAGGAGCGATTACCCTAGTATGCAACAGCCACGGGCAGAGCGTGGCACAGCTAATCAAAGAGGAACTCATTATGGCGATAGATCCCAAGAGCCTTGCCGTTGCCGGCGCCGTTGCCGCCGCGTTGACCGCATCCATGACCACTGGCGTCGTTGCGCAGGCCAAAGAGAAATGTTTCGGCGTGTCTCTGGCGGGCGAGAACGATTGCGCCGCGGGCGCGGGCACGACCTGTGCGGGTACGTCCACTGTGGACTACCAGGGCAACGCCTGGACGCTGGTCGACAGCGGCACCTGCGCCGAGATTGACCTGCCCGACATGGCAGACGGCACCGCGCGCGAGGGCTCGCTCGAAGAGCTGAGCCGCGACCTGCCGGCCTGAGGTTTGGCGTCTGGCCCCGTGTGATCCCCGTGTGATCCCTGTGTGATCGCGGGGCCAGCCCACCGGCCAAGGAGATGCGAGATGCTTGACGACCAAACGCGCCGTCACACCGATCTGCCGAATGCCCCCGGCGTGGGCTACAAGGCGGAGCATTTCACCGATCTTCTGGAGGATCCGGGGCGCGTGGCCTGGCTTGAAGTTCACGCGGAAAATTACATGGGCGCGGGCGGACGGCCCATTGCCCAATTGCGCCATCTGGCCGAGATATTTCCGATTTCCGTGCACGGGGTGGGCCTGTCGATCGGGGCGGAAGGGCGGCTTGACCCTGAGCATTTGGCGCGGCTGAAACATTTGTGCGACTGGGTCAAACCTGCCAGCTTTTCGGAGCATCTGGCGTGGTCGACCCATGACACGAGCTTTGTGAACGACCTGTTGCCGCTGCCTTATACCCAAGCCACGCTGGCGCGCGTGGCCGATCACATCGACGAGGTGCAAGAGGTGGTCGGGCGGCGGATGCTGTTGGAAAACCCGTCCTCTTACCTGAGCTTTGACGAAAGCACGCTGTCGGAAACCGAGTTTTTGCGCGCGTTGGTGCAGCGGACGGGCTGTGGGTTGTTGCTGGACGTCAATAACGTGTTCATCAGTGCCACGAACCTCGATATGGACGCGCAGAGCTATATCGATGCCTTCCCCATGGAGCATGTGGGCGAGATGCATCTGGGCGGGCATGATGAGGATGAAGACGACCACGGCGCGCCTTTGCTGATCGACAGCCATGGGCGCGAGGTGGCCGATCCGGTCTGGGCGCTTTACGGCTATGCGCTGGCCAAAGCGGGCCCGCGACCGACGTTGATCGAGTGGGACAATGACGTGCCGGCGTGGCCGCTTTTGCGGGACGAGGCCGCGCGTGCGGCAGCGTATCTGCACCCTGCGACCCCTGTTTGAGCGCCATGAGTGTCCGACAGTCCAGTTTCACGGACGCGATCTTTGACCCGGATGCGCCGCGCCCTGAGGGGTTGAGCGACGGGCAGGGCCGTGCGGCGGGACGGCGGTTTGATGTCTACCGCAACAATGTGATCGTGTCTCTGACAGAGGCGCTGGAGGCGGCCTTCCCGGTGATTTCAAAGCTGGTGGGGGCAGAGAATTTCAAGCTCTTGGCCGGGGATTTTGCGCGGGCGCACCCGCCGTCATCGCCGCTGATGATGTTTTATGGCTCTGAAATGCCTGCGTTTTTGGCCGCTTATGCGCCGGTGCAGGGGATCAAGTATTTACCGGATGTGGCCCGGTTGGAGATCGCGCTGCGCGAAAGTTATCATGCGGCCGACGCGGTGCCGGTGGAGGCGGGTGCGCTTGGGGCGTTGAGCCCTGCGGCGTTGATGGAGGCGCGTTTGGCCTTGGTGCCGTCGGCGCGGCTGGTGCGGTCGGCCTGGCCCATTCATGCGATTTGGCGGTTCAACCGCGAAGAGGGCGCACCCAAACCGGTGATGGCCGCACAAGACGTGCTGGTGCTGCGCCCGGATCTGGACCCGCGCGCGCATGTTTTGCCGCCCGGAGGCGGTGCCTTTGTCGAAGGGCTTTTGCGTGGGGCGCCGCTGGGCGCTGCACTGGGCCTTGCCAGTCAGGAGGTCGAGGGGTTCGACCTTACCGAGACTTTAACCCTGCTTATCAGCCATGCCGCCCTTCTCGATATCGGAGACACATCATGAGACAGACCCCCCTTTATTTGCCTGAGGCGGCCTTTGCCTGGATCGAGCCTGCGACGGTGCCGGTGATGACGACGCTGGCGCGTTTTGTCTTTGTGGCCGTGCTCTTCATGTATTTCATCAATTCCGGGATGACCAAACTGCCCGACGGGCTGGCGAGCCTTTTTTCGCCCAGTTTCAATGCCTTCGCGCAGATCTTTCCCCGGGGGGCAGAGGCGGCGAGCTATGACATCACGCAAGCCAGCGGGTTTCAGAAACTGGTTATTCTGGCGGGGACCTGGGCGGAATTTATCCTGCCGACGTTGATCCTTGTGGGGCTCTACACCCGTGCTGCGGCCTTTGGGATGATCGGGTTCATCGTCGTGCAAAGTCTGACCGATATGATCGGGCATGGGGCCGCGGCGGGGGCGTGGTTTGACAATCTGTCGGATGCCGCGATCCTGGATCAGCGGGCGTTTTGGGTGTTTGTGCTGCTTTACCTGGTGTTCCGAGGGGGTGGCCCATTTTCCATGGATCGCGTGCTCTTTGGCGGGCGGGCGCGTTCGGAAGAGGGGCTTGCGTGAGGTCGGTGGCACTGGAGGATTGTCGGTGGTGGGCGACCTAGGAATCGAACCTAGCGTGCGTCTCCGCGAGGGAGTTACAGTCCCCTGCCACACCTTGCGGCCTGTCGCCCACTGACGCGTGTTACTAGAAGCCGGGCCAAGACCCGTCAACCGTAAAATAGCTGGACCTTCGCGGGATCGCGACGCATGGTGCGCGCGCTTTGAGATGACAGGGGCGGGACGCGGGTGGCGACGAAAAAACCGAAATGGGTGGTGGCCAAGGAACAGGCCAAGAAAGCGGCCTCGCAAGAGACGGTCTGGCTTTTTGGGCTGCATGCGGTGCGCGATGCGTTGCTCAATCCTGCACGTGAAAAGCTTCGCCTGATCGTGACGCAGAACGCGGCTGCGAAACTGGCCGATGCGATGGAGGGGATCGAGGCTGAGATCGTGGATCCGCGCCGGTTTGATGCCCCGTTGGATTCGCAATCGGTGCATCAGGGCGCCGCGTTGGAGGTGCGCCCGCTGCAGTGGGGCACGCTGGAGGATGTGTGTTTGCGCGGGGGGGCGGGGCCTTTGCGCGCGGTGTTGCTTGACCGGGTGACCGATCCGCACAATGTGGGGGCGATCCTGCGGTCGGCAGAGGTGTTTGGCGCCTCTGCGGTGGTGGCCCCGCGGCATCACTCGGCGCCGGAAACCGGGGCTTTGGCGAAGGCGGCCAGCGGCGCGTTGGAGCGACAGCCTTATGTGCAGGTGCGCAACCTGGCGCAGGCGATTTCGGATTTGCAATCCATGGGCTATTTCGTGCTGGGGTTTGCGGGTGAGGCGGAAAACACACTCGAATCAGTGCTTTCCGAGTTGGGTGACCGACCTGTGGCTATGGTGCTTGGCGCGGAAGGGCCGGGGTTGCGCGCGAAGACGCGGGACGTGGTGGACCAGCTGGTGCGCATCCCGTTTGAGGGCGGATTTGGATCGTTAAACGTCTCGAATGCGGCTGCCGTGGCGCTTTACGCCAGCAGGCGGTAGGCAGACCTCTTGAAGCGCGGGCATTCGGGCTTTTATTGAAACCCGGGTCATGGAGCACGGAATATATGGGCAAGAAAATCGCCACCTGCAATTATTGTGGCACGCGCGCTGTTTTGGTGCTCGATGCCGTGCGACATGAATTGACCTGTTCGGCCTGCGGCGCGCCGCTTCAAGACATGAAATTCATGCCTCAGACCCCTGTAAAAAAACAGAAAAAGACGCCGAAATTAAAGGATCCGTATGTTGCGCACGGTGCTGCATCCTTGGGATTGGCAGGTGCAGCGGCTAAGGTCCTGAAGGGTCAGACATCGCGCAAGAAGAAAAAGAAAAAGCCCATGTTTCGGCGCGTTCTGGAAGATATCTTTGACGAGATCGAAGACATTTTCGATTGAGGCCGGAATGTTACGCTGCGTGATCACAGCTATATTACATGGTCTTTTTATTCTGAAATTGGGACCTATCTGGGGATCAGGGTTGCCGGTACGGAACACCGGCATGACCCTTCACTGTCCCTCGTTCCGCGACTGGCGCCCAGACTTTGTTCTGGGCGCTTTTTTTGTCGCGGTTGGTCGAGTATCGGATACAAAGCGTTTGAAATCTACCCTCATTGCGGATCGGGTGGAATTTTGCCCATGAGGCGGGGGCTCGCCGCTCCCTTGCGGGCGCGTCTCGCGTCGGGTCAGTCTCGTGCGGGGCGGGCGGATTTTTCCGCAAGGCCCGATTGTGCCTGGCGGGCCGCGAGTTCCGACATGACGTCGCTGAGAGACACGCCGCGGGCGTGGAGCATGACGAGCAGGTGAAAGAGCACGTCGGCGGCCTCGGACGTGAGGCGCGGTTTGTCGCCGCGCACCGCCTCGATCAGGCATTCGATGGCCTCTTCGCCGAATTTTTCGGCTGTTTTCTCCGG
>JBCBWJ010000186.1:0-6303 GCA_039817165.1 Pseudomonadota bacterium
TGATGCCTTGGGCGATCATCAGTCAGACCATCCCCATCGTGGCCCTCGCGCCGATGATCATCGTCCTCTCCAGCCAGATGGGCGTGGACGGGCGCGGGGTGCCCAAGGCGGTGATTTCGGCTTACTTGTGCTTCTTTCCGGTGCTGGTGAGCATGGTCAAAGGGCTGCGCTCCCCCTCGATGTCAGAGCTGGACCTTCTGAAAACCTACCACGCCAGCGCGTGGCAAAGCTTCTGGATGCTGCGCCTGCCCGCCAGTGTGCCGTATCTTTTCACCGCGCTCAAAGTGGGGATTGCCGCCGCCCTCGTGGGCACCATCGTGGGTGAGCTGCCCACCGGCGCGATCAGTGGCTTGGGCGCGCGCATCCTGATTGGCGATCAGTTCGGCACCCCGCTTGCGATCTGGTCGGCGCTTTTGGCCGCGGCGGTTCTGGCGGGCGCGCTGGTCACTCTGACGGACATCACGCAAAAAATCGCGATGCGCCGCATGGGGTTCCAGCCATGATCTGGATCGTTCTGTCCCTTGCGGTTTGGATCGTGGCCTGGTTCGGCAACATCAAACTGGCCAATTCACGCCACGCAGGCACCCTTGCCGCGCGCATCGCCGTCCCGGTGATTTTTGGCCTCACCCTGCTGGTGCTGTGGGAAGGGTTGGTGCGCGGGCTGGGTGTCAGCCAGGTGATCCTGCCACCGCCCACAATGATCGCTGCAACCTTCGCCGCCTCAACGGATATCTTGTTGGAAGACGTGCAGCAAACCGCGCTCAAAGGCGCGTTGCGCGGCTTTGGCATAGGGGCCTTCGCCGCCTTTGTCGCCGCCATCGCGATCGACCGCAGCGCGTTTCTGACCCGCGGCCTGCTGCCCATAGGAAACTTCGTGGCCGCCCTGCCCATCGTCGGCATCGCCCCCATTCTTGTGAACTGGTTCGGGTTTGACTGGCACTCCAAGGCGGCGGTCGTTGTGGTGATGGTGTTCTTCCCGATCCTGGTGAACACGGTGCAGGGCCTGCGCGCCACCGACGCGATGCAGCGCGACCTGATGCTCACCTATGCCGCCGGCTACTGGAGCACGCTGATCAAGCTGCGCCTGCCCGCCGCGATGCCCTTTATCTTCAACGGTTTGAAAATATCCACCACGCTGGCGCTGATTGGCGCTATTGTCGCTGAATATTTCGGCTCTCCCACGCGTGGCATGGGGTTTCGCATTTCGACAGGCGTTGGATCCTTGTCGATCGATCTGGTTTGGGCTGAAATCGTCGTGGCGGCGATCGTGGGGTCGGCATTTTACGGCCTTGTGGCCTTCATCGAAAAACGGGTGACCTTCTGGCACCCATCACAACGAGGATAAGAAAACCTGTAGTCTGAGTTCCAACAAAGGGGAAAAAAAGATGAAACTAAAAGCAACATTCGGCGCAGCCGCGCTTTCCATGATCTCGAGCGTGGCCTTGGCCGCCGATGACGTCACATTGCAACTGAAATGGGTCACGCAATCCCAGTTTGCGGGCTACTACGTGGCACTGGACCAAGGCTTCTATGAAGAAGAGGACCTCAACGTCACCATCAAACCCGGCGGTCCCGATATCGCGCCGACCCAAGTGCTCGCCGGTGGCGGCGCGGATGTGACGGTCGAATGGATGCCCGCCGCGCTGGCCGCCCGCGAGAAGGGCCTGCCCATGGTCAACATCGCGCAACCTTTCAAATCTTCGGGCATGATGCTGACCTGCCGCAAGGACGCCGGCGTGACCAGCACGGATGACTTCGCAGGCAAGACACTGGGCGTTTGGTTTTTCGGCAACGAGTTCCCGTTCCTCAGCTGGATGAGCCAACTTGGTCTTGAGACCAGCGGCGGTGACGCGGGCGTCGAAGTGCTCAAGCAAGGCTTTAACGTCGATCCGATCCTGAACGGGCAGGCGGCATGCGTGTCCACAATGACCTACAATGAATACTGGCAGGTGATTGACGCCGGGCTGACGCCGGAAGATCTGACCCTCTTCAAGTACGAGGATCAGGGCGTCGCGACGCTGGAGGATGGCCTCTACGTGCTCGAAGAGAACCTTGCTGACCCGGCGTTTGAAGACAAGATGGTGCGCTTTGTGCGGGCCTCGATGAAGGGCTGGAAATGGGCCGAAGAAAACCCCGAAGACGCGGCGATGATCGTGCTCGACAATGACCAGACCGGCGCCCAGACAGAAGCCCATCAGGTTCGCATGATGGGCGAGGTGGCAAAGCTCACCGCAGGCTCCAACGGTGCACTTGATCCGGCGGACTATGCCCGCACGGTGGCGTCTTTGCTGTCAGGTGGATCTGATCCGGTGATCTCTGCTGAGCCCGAAGGCGCATGGACCCATGCGATCACCGACAAAGCGCTGAACTAGAGCGAAATGCAAATAATCTGAGCCATCAAGTATCACCTAACCTGTTGAAATCTCTGATTTCAGGCAAGGTTAGGTGACTCAGGTTTTTGCATTTCTGCTATAAATCCCGTTCGGCCATATCCCCGGCGGTTGCGACATCGCCGGGGATGTGTGCGCTACAGCCCTTCGACGAACTTGTAATCCCGGTCCGAGACAGGCAGCGCGTAAGACAGCGCCTCTTGATATTCCGGCCCGTGGTAGAACCTTTTGGCGGTCTCCATATCGTCAAACCGGATGATCACGCAGCGCGCCCGAGAGGTGCCTTCCATCACCGCCACTTCGCCTCCACGGGCCAGAAACTCACCGCCATATTTGGCCACGGCAGGTCCGGCAAGCGCCGCGTATTTTCCGTATTCTTCGGCATCTCTGACATCGACTTGAACGATCGCATAGGTGGCCATGGGGCAGTCTCCTCTTGATTTGGACTGTGTCAGGTCTGGGGCGTCAAAAGCTTGGTGTAAAGCGTAATCAGAAACGTTTCCGCATCCCCGATCCGGTCGGGTTTTGGGTCTGACAGAACGGCAATCTGCGCGTCAAAATCCGCATAGTGCTGTGTCGTGGCCCAGATCGAATAGATCAGGTGTTCAGGATCACAGCGCGCGATTTTGCCCGCGTCCATCCAGCGGGTCAAAAGCGCCTTGGTCTGATCAAACAGCACCTTCAGCTCCGTCGACAAATGCGGCCCCATGCGCGGCGCGCCCTGCACCACCTCATTGGCAAAGAGCCTGCTTTCGCGTGGCATGTCGCGGCTCATTTGCACCTTGCGGCGCACATATGTCAGCATTTCGGCCAGCGGCTCCCCGTCGGGATCAATCTCGCGCAAGGGTGCCAGCCACCGATCCATCAACTGGTTCAACAAGGTGAGGAAAATCTCATCCTTGCTGGGGAAATAGTAGATCATGTTGGGCTTCGACATCTCCGCGGCATCCGCGATCTTGTCCAGCGTCGCGCCGCGAAACCCGTGCTGCGAAAAGACCTTCAGCGCCGCCTCAAGGATCATCGTGCGGTTCTTGATCTGCAGCCGGCTCAGCGGCTTTTCGCGCGTCTTGGTCATGCGCTCAGCGTGCCAGAAACCAACCGCAATTGCGAGATCAAAGGCGGGCAGGGGGCCACAGCAAACGCCTCAGGCCCCGCGCGCCTGCCTCATTGCGCAGACGGGTTGTTGGGGTGTGTGGTCCAGTTGCCATAGGCCTCCACCGGCTGCCCCGTCCGCTCATCCAGCGCGCCCAAAGGCAGCTCTTTCATGGTGATGCAATTCTCCACCGGGCAGACATTGACGCACAGGTTGCAGGCCACGCATTCTTCATCCTTGACCGTGAACACCCGATCCTCCGACATCGCGATCGCTTGATGAGAAGTGTCTTCGCAGGACGCATAGCACCGCCCGCATTTGATACACAGATCCTGATCAATCACCGCCTTCGTGGTGTAGTTGAGGTTGAGATCCTGCCAGTCCTTGGCATTGGGCACCGCGAGGCCCACGATCTCATCCACCGACGTCATGCCCTTTTCATCCATGTATTGGCTCAGACCCGAAATCATTTCCTGAACCACCTTGAACCCATAGGTCATCGCCGCCGTGCACACCTGCACATTGCCCGCGCCAAGCGCCATGAATTCCACCGCATCGCGCCACGTGGTGACCCCGCCAATCCCTGAGATCGACAAACCAGACGTGTCCGTATGGCGCGCAATTTCCGCCACCATGTTGAGCGCGATAGGCTTCACCGCCGGGCCGCAATACCCACCATGCGCGCCCCAGCCATCAATCGAAGGCTCAGGCGTGAACGTGTCGATATTGACCGAGGTGATGGAAGAGATCGTATTGATGAGCGAGACCGCATCCGCGCCCCCCTGCATCGCCGCCTGCGCCGGATAAAGGATGTTGGTGATGTTCGGCGTCAGCTTCACAATGCAGGGCAGATCAGAGTGCTTTTTGACCCACTCCGTCACCATCTGGATGTATTCGGGCACCTGACCCACGGCCGATCCCATGCCGCGCTCCGCCATGCCGTGGGGGCAGCCAAAGTTCAGCTCCACCCCGTCCGCGCCGGTGTCTTCCACGCGTTTGAGAATGTCGCGCCACGGCCCTTCCTCGCACGGCACCATCAGGCTCACGACCATGGCCCGATCCGGGTAATCTTTCTTGACCCGCGTGATCTCTTCGAGGTTGATCTGCAACGGCCGGTCGGTGATCAGCTCGATATTGTTCAGCCCCAAAAGCCTGCGATCCGCGCCGTAGACCGCGCCGTACCGGGGCCCGTTGACGTTCACAATCGGCGGGCCATCCTCGCCCAGCGTCTTCCAGACGACCCCGCCCCATCCGGCCTCAAAGGCCCGGCGCACATTGTATTCCTTGTCCGTGGGCGGCGCGGAGGCCAGCCAGAACGGGTTGGGCGATGAGATGCCAATGAAATTGCTCGTCAGGTCCGCCATGGCTCAGGCCTCTCCCATCAGGTTTGCATGAATGTCTTCGGCCGCATCGCGCCCCTGCGCCACCGCCGTCACGGTGAGGTCTTCCCCCCCCGCCGTACAATCCCCACCGGCCCAGATGCCCGGCACCGATGTGCGCCCCGCGCTGTCCACCAGGATCTTTCCGGCCTCCAACGCCACACCACCTGGCGCCCCGTCCAGCGTCTGCCCAATGGCGCGCATCACCTGATCGGCGGCAAGCGTGATCTCTTCGTCGGTGCCGGTGCGTGTGAAGGTCACGGTGTCTGTGTCCAGCACCTTGGGTGTGGCGTTGTACAGGATCCGCACACCCTTCGATGTGGCCAGATCCTGTTCGTACCCAGAGGCCGACATGTTCTCCTTGCCCTTGCGATAGGCAATCGTAACGCTGTCAGCGCCCAACAGCCGGGCCTGCACCGCAGCATCCACCGCCGTCATGCCCCCGCCGATCACCACGACGTTCTTGCCCACGGCAATGTCCGTCTTTTCGGGCGATTGACGCATGTCCGCGATCCACTTGACCGCGTCCACCGTGCCGCCATGATCCCCGTCAAGGCTGAGCGCGTTCACCCCGCCCAGCCCGATGGACAAGAACACCGCATCACATTCGGCCTGCAGCGCCTCAAGCGACAGATCCTCGCCCAACCGCTTGCCGGTCTGCAACGTGATGCCGCCGATGGACAAAAGCCAGTCCAGCTCGGCTTGGGCGAAATCATCGGGCGTCTTATAGGCCGCGATCCCATACTCATTGAGCCCGCCTGCCTTGGGATTGGCATCATAGAGCGTGACCTCATGACCATGGAGCGCCAGCCTGTGCGCACAGGCAAGCCCCGCCGGACCCGCGCCCACCACCGCGATGGTCTTTCCCGTGGCCGCGGCGCGCGCGTAAGGCTGCGCGCCCTTGTCCATCACCGTGTCCGTGGCATAGCGCTGCAACTGCCCGATCAAAACCGGCTTGCCTTCCGCGGCCTCGCGCACACAGGCCTCTTCGCATAGGGTTTCCGTCGGACAGACCCGGGCACACATGCCACCGAGGATGTTTTGATCAAAGATTGTCTTGGCTGCGGCCTCTGGCGTATCAGTCGCGATCTGTCGGATGAAAAGCGGGATATCGATCGAGGTGGGACAGGCCGTGATGCAGGGCGCATCATGGCAAAAGTAACACCGATCCGCCGCGACCAGCGCTTCATGCTTGCTCAGCGGCGGATGCAGATCCGCCATGTTCTCCGCAATCGTCTCCGCGGGCAGACGCCCTGCCGCAATGCCTGACTGGAGGGGATGTGATGCCATGGTCGCGTCCTCGTCGTTGGGTAGGGTCAACCCTAACGAGGTCGTTTTTTTTATCAATCGGTAAAATTAATGCAGCCTCATTCCCCCACAAAACCAGCGCCAAGCGCATAGTTTTTAATCACACATCCCAAACACAGAGGTGTCACACCTG